>DATIUT010000067.1:0-2229 GCA_035466615.1 Anaerolineales bacterium
CAATGAAGAGTCATCCCTGTCACACGACAAGTAAGATAAAACTGTGCTTGTGTTGGAATCATGTAACAAACGAATGCCGCCTAACACAGCGGGCGCCTGCTGTCGCCGCGTTTTACAGGCATTTCGCGCAGCGTGGCTCCGAGTTTTTTCTGCTCCCGAGCAGAGTCCGCGTCCGCCCCAGCGCCAGCATCCCCTAAAGGGGGCGATGTCGCAAACCGTTGGGCAGCTTCCAGATGACCTTTAGGAGTAAGAAGTGTGGCTACTCTCCATTTGATGGTTGGGCTTCCTTGTTCAGGGAAAACAACGCTAGCACAAAAGCTTGAACATGAATTACCGGCGCTTCGATTGACACTTGATGAGTGGCACATACGCCTCTTTGGTCAAGATGCAGAAGAACCAGAACACGATGCTCGGCATAGCCTAATCGAGGCCATACTCTGGAATATAGCTAGTCGGGCGCTGGAATTGGGAACGAATGTTATCCTCGATTACGGTTTTTGGGCGCGAGAAGAACGCGAAGATTATCGGTTGCGTGCGAAGCAACTTGGGGCTGGTAGCGAAGTGCACTATCTAGATGTGCCGGAGGATGAGTTATTGAGGCGGCTTGATAAAAGGAATTCGCGGCCTTCACAGGAAAGTTTTCTTATTTCCGAGGAAGCGATGAAGCCTTGGATTGCTTTCTTCCAAAAGCCGACGCTTGATGAACTTGAGCGAAGAGAGTAAAAGAAAATGTCTGGTTGCCCATCTTTTCTCGGGTGCACCTGCTGTCGCCGCGTTTTACAGGCATTTCGCGCAGCGTGGTTTCGGGTTTATACTGCGTTCAGTCAGAGTCCACGCCCGCCCACACGCCAGTATCCCCTAAAGGGGACGATGTCGCAAGCCGTTAGCCAGCCATCGTAGCGCAAGATGATAAAAAAAGAATCGTTGAGGGTTCAGAAAAAATGAATAAAGAATAGAGGGCTTCTTCGATCTACCAGGTCTTTCTTAATGCCTAAATAAAAATCGAGTTGCTCATGAATGGAGATTCAAATGAAACAAACAGGTGTTTGTCCCAAATGTAATTCCAAAAAGATCGGCTATCTTGAAAATGTTATTCAACGTACGGAAGCCACTATTGCTCTTGGTGGATCACAGGACGTGAGAGGACATTGTCCTGCTCCTTTGGGAATAAGCAGAAGTGAAACGGGAGGGTTTGTCAAAGTAATTAAAGAAGGGCCTGTTGGTATGCTGGAAGCGTATATTTGTGGCTCTTGTGGCTTTTATGAAACTTATATTAAGGAGCCATCCAGTATCCAATATGAATCAATTATCGGATTTAAATGGATTTCTCCTTCTCAATAATTGAAGTTTGGGTGGATGGTCGATGATAGGTACTGAAATCGCAAATGTATTGAATTTGGAACACTGGCTGCCTAACACGGCGCGGTGTGTCCTGATAAATCATCGTCTGCTCACTGGTGACACCTGCATCGCACGGCTTGGTTGAGCGGTACTTGGCACACATTGGTCTCTGCTCGCTCCGCCTTGCCACTTGCCATCTGACGACAATCTTTGCATGTACACTACAAAAAGAGAGGATTCACCCCAGGCATTTACCGGTATAATCGACCTGATCCTCACCCGCTCGCTGAGAGTAACGCCAGCCATTCGGCGGTCACAATAGCGTTCATATCATATGGAGGCCATCGTGAATTCAAAAAGAATCATCAATCTGGCAATGGGAATGCTGCTCATTACACAACTTGCCTGCCAATTCATCACTGGATTGGGAGGTGGGGGCGGAAGCGGGTATTACTCACAGCCGGGGAATCCCATCGATGTGACAATCACGCTGGACAACACGAACGTCACCGAAGTCGTCTCGGCAACCGACGGCGGCGAGATGAGTGTCACCGGTTCGGACGGGTCGCGATATACGCTCTCGATCCCTCCCGACGCATTATCCGCAGATACTGAGATCAGCATGACCCCTATTTCAACGATCTCGGGTCTGCCGTTCAGCGGCGGATTGGGTGGTGCGGTCAAACTGGAGCCAAGTGGACTGGGTTTCTTCGATTTTGTGACCCTTACAATTGAACCTGCCAACCCCATTCCGCTCGAGAACCAGATCCTGTTTGGGTTTGAAGAGAACGGCGAGGATCTGCATCTTGCCATTCCGGGCGCAGACTATTCAAAGATTCAAATTCGATTTTTGCACTTCTCCGGTGCGGGCGTCGGAAACGGCGTCAG
>DATIUT010000068.1:0-11171 GCA_035466615.1 Anaerolineales bacterium
GATCATCGTTTGAACGTGCCTGATCCATCGCCAGGGATGCCATATTCCAACGTTCACCGGTCAATTTCCATCCACCGGAGAGCATCATCGAACTTGGGAGCTTCAATGGAAGGGTGGTTATTTCGTCCGGCATTTGGGGCCAGCGCTCACTGGGCAGATCGGATGAGTCCGCAAGAACGTAGACCAACAAACCCTCCCGCAGGAGATGCAAACCGCCGGTCAGATCCATGCGTGGATGACAGTTCTCGTCATTGACAAATCCTACAGCGCGCTCGAGCACGGCAAAAGTGACATCCAAACCTTCGGGACGGACCGATTCAATGGCACGCCGGAACAGGTTGCGTTGGAGTCCGAGCGGATGTTTGGTCAGCGCGGCAGATTCAAAAGAGATATAGTCCGCTGTCTGTTGGACAACACACGCTTTCCACACATCATCCAAAACTTGTGAAAGGATTTCGTGGTCGCCCGACAATGAGCGCGAGGTGCGCCACACGGCGTCACGGAAACGCGGGTTATAGGATTCCAGCACGGGGATCAACTGATTCCTCAGACGGTTGCGAAAGAAATCGAGCGAGTCGTTGCTTGGATCGAAGCGGGCACGAAGTCCATGCGCCGCGCAATAAACGACCGTTTCCTCGCGCCAGGCATCGAGCAACGGCCGGACGATGGGAACCTCCTCATTGAACGCGGGAAGTACAGTGCGATAGTTCATACCCTTGAGCCCGGCAAGCCCCGCCCCGCGGATGAAATGCATCAGCACTGTTTCCACCTGGTCATCAGCTGTATGCCCAACCGCCACCGCCTGAGCCTTGAAACGACGCGCCTGCTCCATGAGGAAACGATATCGCATGATGCGCGCGGCTTCCTCAAGTGAAAGTTTTTCCCTGCTGGCATGTTCACGCACATCCCCGCTCTCGATCACAGAGGCGAAATTCATGCGGCTCGCGGCTCGTTCCACAGCGTTCGCGTCGGCATCAGCATCGGAACGCAATTTGTGATTGAAGTGCGCCACAATAACGCGGTAACCAGTCTCGCGCAGGATGCTTAACAGGCACAAACTGTCTGGTCCGCCGGAGATGCCGGCAATGATGAGACGATCTTTGGTCAGACCGCATTGGTCGCGGAGGATGGATTCGATGTTTTCGAACATGACACCAATTACAACACAGAAATCGGTGATTCGTCATTGCAAGGAGCGAAGCAACAAAGCAATCCTCGCAATGACGAGGTTATATCTGATACAACTCCACCAGCACACCGGAGGTGCTTTCGGGATGAATGAACGCGTATTTCTTTCCATCTGCGGCAGTGCGCGGTTCCTCGTTGATAAGACGCACTCCTTTCGATCTTAGCCGGGCCATCATTTCTTCGACGTCATCCACTTCGAGACATATGTGATGCATACCCGGTCCGCGTTTGGCAAGGTATTTCGCGATGCCGGAGTCATCCGTGGTGGGTTGTACCAATTCCACTTCCGAGCCGGGGAGCGGAAGGAATGCCACCCGGGATTTTTCAGCGGACACGTCGCGCAGTTCATGCAATTCCATTCCGAGCGCATCGCACCAGAACGAAAGCGCTTTCTCCATGTTGTCCACTACAATGGCGACGTGATTAATCTGCTTTACATGAGGCATTGTTTTCTCCTGATCATGACGGTCACCTGCAAAGAACACACAGTGATTATATCCGCTTGTCAGAGAGTAAGATAACGATTAAGATAGACGCATGCCCACCGTTCCCATCAATGTGCGCCGCGTACTGGTCACCATCGGCATCGTAGTGCTGGTCTTTGTTGTGCTCGAGTTCAACCGCCGCCTTGAAGAACTCGGCCTGCTGAACGATCAGATCGAACTCGTCCGCGCGCAGGCAACGCAGATCATGCAAACCCAGGTCGTATTGCAAACGGCCGTTGCATACGCAAATTCGACAGCCGTTGTGGATGAATGGGCACGCACCGACGGGCATTACATCAAGGATGGCGATCTGCCCGTTGTCCCTGTTGGGGCGCCTGGTGCCGCGCCCATTGAACTCAGCACTCCCATCCCAACGTCAACACCCATGCAAAACTGGGAAGTATGGTGGGAACTTTTCTTCGGCGAATAACAACGACGCAATTTATGGATCGTCTTGCACTCTTCCCCATCCCGGCAAAAATTGAAAATGACAGACTGACCATCGCTGGGCACGATCCCGCCTCTCTCGTGGACCGGTATGGGACTCCGTTATACATATACGATCGCGCCACTTTGAATTCTTCCGCCAAATCCTACACGGACGCGTTATCCGCCCACTACCCTGCGCCCTCTCATATCACTTATGCTGGCAAGGCCTTCCTCTGCAAAGCCATCGCCGAATGGACTCGGGAACACAATTTCATTGTAGATTGCACCGGTCAGGGCGAGATTGGAATCGCAGTTGCAGGCGCCGTTCCGCGTGAACATATTCTTGTGCATGGGGTGAATAAATCGCCTGACGATTTAAAATCCGCAATGCAACATGCGGGAACGATCGTTGTTGATAATCTCACAGAACTCAAAAGAATCCCGGAACTCTCGTTATATGCCACAGGCCACACATCCCTATGGCTCCGCCTTCTTCCCGGCGTTGCCGTCTCCACACATCATGTACACACGCAGACCGGTCAACATGACAGCAAATTTGGCATGACGCGCGAGGAATTTCTGGAAGCGGCGAAATATTGTAAAGAGCACAACCTTCCGCTTACAGGAATCCACTTTCATCAAGGCTCCAACTTCCGCGACCCGGAACCGTTGCTCCCCGCCATCGACATGGCGCTCGACCTCGCCAAAGAGATCGGCTTCACTGGCGAATGGCACTTCTGTCCCGGCGGCGGATGGGGTGTGGCATATCACGAAGATGAATTGCCGAACCCGTCCATTGAGAGTTATGTGCGCGGAATTGCCGAAGCGGTTGTGGAAGGTTGTCAGGCACGCGGACTCAACCTCCCCCATTTGCATCTCGAACCGGGGCGCAGTCTCGTGGCGCAGGCAGGTGTGGCGATCTATCGCGTCGGCGCGGTCAAACAGCGCGGCGGCAAGACCTGGCTCCTCACCGACGGTGGCATGGCGGATAATCCGCGGTTCGCGCTGTACGGGGCGCGATATTCCTGTTTGCCGGTAGCAGGCGTCAGCAGGGAAAGAAGCGGGCGTGTGTCGGTTGCGGGTCCGTATTGCGAGTCGGGGGATATTGTCATCGAAGACCTGCCGATGCCGAAAATCGAAGAGGGAGAGTTGATCGCGATCCCTGTGGCGGGCGCGTATCATTTGAGCATGTCGTCCAATTACAACGGCGCCCGTAGACCGGCGGTGCTGATGCTCGAAGAGGGAAATGCAAAGTTGATCGTCCGGCGGGAAAGTGTGGATGACCTGTTGCGCCGTGATCAGATCGATTAACTGCGATGGATTTGTTCTTCCAGAAGACTTCGATCTAGAAATGTGAATTCGGTGCGGTTGATCTGAATCGCCCCCTGCTCCGCAAAACGATACAGGATGCGGCAGACGATCTCGCGCGTGGTGCCAACCCGCGAAGCCATTTCATCGAGGGTCAGATGACGGTGAACGACATCTTGATCGGTTGGATATTGTTCGAGCAATAAACGCGCAACGCGCCCGGTCAGCGGTTGGAAAGCCAGTTGTTCGACGATCTCGCTGGCAAATTGCACCCGTTGGACGACCAGGCGCGACAATTCCCACGATAATTTCCCATTTGTCATAATAAGAGGCATCAGGTCATCACGTGACCAAAGCAGGAGCTCGCACTCCTCAGATGCTTTGAGCGCGGCTGGCATGGGGGCATTTTCAATAAAGAAAGCCAATCCCCAGAAGATTTCCCCTTTACCAAACGTTGCCAGGGTCAGGCTGCGGCCTTCGGGTGACTCTTTGATGGCTGTCACCTGACCGCTTCGAATAAAAAACAGATGCGGCCAGACATCCCCGTGATGGACGATCCAATTTCCCTCAAGGACATGGCGGATCTGAGCACTGGCAAACATTTTTTGAAGGTCAACTTCGTTCAGGTGGGACAACACCTGATTTTCGGCAAGGGGATTACTCATTTTCACGTCGATTCCTGCTTTCCAAAAAATACTCCGATGGATTTGCCTTAAGTCAAAGACATTATAAGTTACTCGTGCTAAATTTCACATATAAAGCCACACGAGGAAAACTTATGCCACAGAACAGGTACATCCAGTTCATTTTGCTCCTCCTGTTTGTATTTTTCCTTTCAGGATGCGAAAGGAATAAGACCGTCTGTGCCCCGGACGATAAGACGTCTCAAGCCGCCTTTCAACTTGCGGATTTGATCAACCAGCCGCCTCCCGCCTCAGCCTCTTCGGAACCCATTCAGGTCAAAATCCAAGGCAAGAGTATGGATGTGGATAAACTGGTGGATTACCCGCTTTGCAACGATAACTGGAGCGGGACGGTGTACGTCAGTTGTAATGTCCAGGTGGCGGAAGCAGAGTTGGATGCAGATTCCAATCCACTTTTCCTGAAGGGCTGTAACTTGAATATCGCGCCCAATACAGTTGTGTACGTCGCGGCGCACAATGATGCCACGTACTACAAAGGCTGTTCCTGCCACACAGGAACAGCCCCTCAACCATGAGAAATTCAAGCAAGACACGTTCGCAGTTCAAAAACAATTAATACAAGGAGAATACCCATGGAACGAAATGAAAAACTTGGCGGGATCGTCGCACTGATCGCAGGCCTGATGGGGATTATCGGGCACTTCATCATCTTCCTGAACTGGTATGTTCGCGGCATGCATGCGGAAGCCGCAGAGCCAGGCTGTGAGATCCTTTTGAAATATATCAATCCAGCAATGGCAGATCTGGGCATTGTCGGCGGCGTGATCTTCCTGGTCAGTGCGTATGGCTTCTTCAACAAGAAAAGCTGGGCGTTTCTATTGTCAGTCATTGCAATCGTGCTGTCGCTGCAAGGCGCATGGTTTATCAACGTACCTTTCATGGCGGCCGGTCTGCCTCCTGTGTACTTCATTCTCTTTTGGCCCTTCCTGATCATCTACTTCCTGATCGCGAAATCTGTCGCCAAATTAAGTTGGAGCCGTACACTGGTCGGCTTTTTGGCGGGGATGGCCTGGGTCTTCTGCCTGATGAACGGCATCGCCAGTTTGAGCCGCATCATCACCATCGGCGCTCCGTTCTTCAGCCTGGTGCAACGCATGCACTGGATCGCCATGCTCGGCTGGGGTGTGACGACCGTTTCCATCCTGATGGGACCCAAGGAATGGACCTGGGTCACAGGCTTCATGGCAGGGGTGTTGGAGATCGTAGTCGGTGTGCCGCTCGCCATTGTCACTGCACAGGAATTGGGACGTTTCTCGCTCTTCTCTCTCGCTCCGATCTGTTGTTTGATCCTGGTTGCGATCATGGTCTGGCCGGGGAATGTGTGGCAGCGTTGGACCGTCAGCGAATGAAATGGACCGGTGAAACAGCGGCAGGTATGAGGTCCGACGGGAAGCGATGGCAGATGTGTGACAAAAGTCACAGCATCCTCCTTTTACTCGTGAGATAATTCACAAAGTTGAACAATTTCATAAAAGGAGAATGCCATGTTGGATAAGATCTTTCTTCTGCTCACCGGCCTCATCGCCGCGTACCTGTGCTGGTATTTCTGGCAACGGTACAACCTGAACAAGGCACTGCATAACCTGTACTATCTGATGGGCTTTGCAGTGCTTTTGGTTTCTGGACTTCTGCTCATCTTCCTCGGGCTGGGGATTTTGAAATCACCCTACGTTCTGACAGTTGCCAGCCTGATCCCGTTGGGAATCTCGATGGGGCTTGCCGAAGAATACTTCCCATCCTGGAAAAAAGCCTTCAAGTGGTTCCTGACGATCGGCTTCCTCGCCATTGCGATCACCAGCATCGGCGGCATGGATTCGCTCAAGAAGATCACGGTACCGCTCTTCCACGGCGTGGCGGGATTGCTCATCTTCATCGGCCCGTTCGTTGCGAAGGGCACACCCAAGGGATTCTGGTGGGTCGGCATCGGCGGCGCGTTGATCGGGTTGGGCGGCATTGCGCTGGCGTTCATTACGATGGGAAAGCAGTTATTGTTCTTCTCTCCTGAATTGGTGATGAGCATTCTCACTCCCCTGCTCTTCCTGATGACCGGTGCATTCGCGTTTGGATTTACAAAGAAGGGATAATATTTAGTTGACAGTCACTTGTGAAGTGACTGTCAACTAAATGGAGTACTTCATGCAATTTATCAGAACCCGCTTTAACTACCTCTTCAACTCCACCAAGGGATTGATCCTTGTGGCAATTGCCATGGTCGCTGTTGTCACTGCTGTGTTCGGGATGTTATCAGGTCCCATGGCAGAGATGGGTGCGCGCGAAATTGTTATCAAAGCCCTCGGCATGAAAATCGTGCAAGCCGAACGCGAAGGACGCATCATCATCCTGTATCACTCGATCGCAATGGCGATCGTCGCCATCGAGACATACATGATCAACGGCTTACTTAAGATCAAGCCGTTCTTCAAGACTGCCATTAACGCCATCATCACGGCCGGCTATATCACGACCATGATCTTCGGCATGGGATTTGCCTACTTCGGTCACAACTGGGCGTTCCACGGATTGTACATCTTCGGCTTGTCACTGATCTTCTTCGCGGGTGTCCTGCTCATCATCGCGCTCTGGCCTTGGAGCCCAGAATATTATGTCACTGACAAAGCCTATGCCCACACCAAAAGCGGACTCGACCTCGAACGCACCGCCTTCTTCGCCACAGCCCTGACCACCGTCATTTCGGCTTTGTTCGGCGCGGTGCCGGGCTCATTCTTCGGTAACGGCTTTGAAACCTTCCTCGCCGAAAACATCATCCGCCTGCCCGAAAAGACGACGATGGAATATTCGATCATAGGTCACTTGCATATCATGCTGGCGCTGATCTGCATCATGATCACGCTCATCATCGGGCGCTGGTTGAACTTCAAAGGAATCTGGCACAAATTTGCCATGCCGTTGATGATCCTTGGCACCATCGTACTCAATCTGGGCGTGTGGGGTGTGGTCACGCCGCTCGAGCCCGTCGCGCACATGATCATTTACGTCGGCGCGACGCCGTCCATGCTGGCGGCGCTGTTCCTGCTGATCTGGAGTTGGGGAAAACTCATCCGTAAAGGAACGGCTGGTATCGCGAAACCCGCTTTCGGTCAGAAGATGCGGGCGTTATTTCGCGATCCGCTCAAGTTTGGACCCACCTGGCAGATGCTCTTCATGAACTTCACGACGAGCGGCATTGGCATCTTCATGGCGATCCGCCTCGACGAGATCTTCCGCGTCTGGCCCGCCCGCGAGGAACGCATCGAACTGACCGGTCACTGGCACGTGCTCTCCGCCATCGTCGCCACCATTATCCTGTTCTATTACGGTGACATGATCGGGCTGAAGGGCAAAATCCGTCAGTTGTATGGCTGGCTCATCATCGTGCTTTCAGATATCGCCTTTGCCTCCGTCACCATCTTCGAAATGAAACGTCTCTTCATCACCGAAGCCGAACAACAGCCACTTGTCAACGGACTCATGTATGCCATTGACTTCGGTCTCGGGATGTTACTGGTGATCCTCGCGGTCGTGATGGTCTGGCGATTGATAGACCTGTTCAAGTCAAAAGGACGCTGGACGGAGGAAGTGACTCATGAGCTTTCGCAGGAGGTGAACAAATGAAACGCCTCATTATGTCATTGCGAGCGAAGCGAAGCAATCTCCTCGTTCGATGGGATTGCTTCGTCGCTATGTTCCTCACAATGACAGTGCTTGTTTCCTGCACCCCCGCCGAACTGAATGCCCCGATGCCGGTATTCGACTCAGGTGTTGACCCGAAGGCGTGGGCGCACATCCCTGCGGGTGAATTTTATTATGGTCAACACGAAGATATTGAGACCACCGACGCCTACGAGATCATGGTTACTGATGTAACTGTCAATCGGTATGCAGATTTTCTCAACGCGGCACTTGCGGAGGGATATATCAAGGTTGACGGTGAACAAATTGTCGGCTTTTACCCGGGTGATGTGTTCCGCGGAGTCAAGCACGAGGAGAAGATTGAAGCGGGCGATTGGCTCTTCATCCCGATGGATGACCCATCGCAGAGAATTAAATTCGATGGCACAACATTCACCGCACAGCCTGGTTATGAGAATCATCCCATGACGATGGTGACGTGGTTCGGTGCGTGGGGCTATTGTCAATATTACGACTGGCGTCTGCCCACCGAAATGGAATGGGAGAAAGCCGCGCGCGGTACGGACACACGTCCCTTCCCGTGGGGTGACGAGATCCTGCGCGAGAACGCCAACTTCTACTCGAGCCGCGATCCGTTCGAGGATATGAGTTCGTTTGGCTCGCGCACAAGTCCAGTCGGTTTTTACAATGGAGGTAAATACGGCGATTATCAAACGCTCGACTCTACATCGCCTTATGGACTCTACGACATGGCAGGCAACGTCTGGCAATGGACGGGTAACGTTTACGAAGGCATGCACTATCGCTTCATGCGCGGCGGCTCGAAGGACACCTACGACATGGACCTGCGGCTCTGGGTCCGCAACAACGCCGCACCCACGTATTACAGCCCCGGCGTCGGGTTCCGGTGCGTGAGAGACGAGTAAGAAAGTGGACAGGGTAGCGGGTACACAAGTATACTAACCGCCTGAACTCGCTTTGATTTTTACTTGTATCTGCCTCATAGGAGTCCACGTTTATGTCCACCGTCATCAACAAGATAAAACTCTACATCCCCCTCATCAAATCCCTTCAAACGGGGTTGCTCCTTGCCACAGGCGTGGCAGGTTATCTCAGCGCGCGCATCCCGTTCAATATCCCGGAATTGATCGGCATGTCGGTCAGCCTGTTCCTGGCGATCAGCGGCTCGACCATCCTGAACATGTGGTACGACCACGACATTGATGCAAAGATGCAGCGCACACACAAACGTCCTGCCGCGTCGGGGGAGTTAAGCCGCAGGGAAGTATTCTGGGTTGGCATGGGAGTCACTGCAATAGGCATTGGTTGGGCGGTAGTGATCGCTCCGCTTTTCGGGTTGGTCGTTTTTGCAGGCTGGTTCTTCGATGTGGTTGTGTACACGCTCTGGCTCAAACGAATCACTTGCTGGTCAATCGTTTGGGGCGGTATCTCAGGCGCGATGCCGATCCTTTCAGGGCGTGTGCTTGCCGTGGGAGACATTGATCTTGTCGGCATCCTGCTCGCATTCTCAATCCTTTTTTGGATTCCCACCCACACACTCACCTTCTCCATTAAATTCCGCGAAGACTATACCAACGCTGGCGTGCCCACCTTCCCCTCCACCTACGGCGATTCATTCACGCGCGTAACGATCACAATCTCGTCCGTGCTTGCCGCGGTCGCCATCGGTTGGGCGAGCATCCTCATCGGCTTGAGCGCGGGGTACCTCCGTCTCATGGCTGTCCTTACGGCGGGTCTTTTACTCCTTGCCTTTGCCACCTTCCGTGTGCAGTCCGAGCGCGCCAACTTTGGCTTGTTCCGTTACGCGTCGCTCTATATGCTTAGCGCCATGATCATCCTTGCCATGCGGGCGTTCTGATGAAAATGTCATCCCTCGACCGCGTTCTGATCCTCCTCATGAGTTTGCTCGCCGCCTATCAGATCGTCGTCGGCATCGACAAGATGGGCAGTGTTCCCATCATTGCCTACACCATCGCCTTCGGCGTTTTGCTCGTGGCAGGATTACTCCTCATCATCCTTGGATTCGACGCGCTGGATTCACCCGTCGTAGTCATCGTCTCGACAGTCATTCCCCTCGCCCTCGCCACAGGACTCGTCTACCAGCATCTCGCCTTCTTTCGGACCCCATACCTGCTCTTCGCCATCTTTGGTTTTGCCGCTGTGACCTTTACCCGCTCAATCAAAATGCAGAACAAGTTGCCCGTCATCACGATTGCCATTGTCCACGGCATCGCAGGCATGACGATCTTCCTGCTCCCCATCATCACTTCCATTCAGGGACAGACAAGACCGCTCTTTTCACTCGTCGGTGTTGGTGGCGCGTTGATTGGCATCGGCGGCCTGCTCCTTTCCTTTCTCAAAACAGGGAGGCCGATCCTATCAAGGGAAACAATTCTCAAAGTATTACCAGGACTGTTCCTGCTCATGACGGTCTGTTTCGTGGCAGGTTTCAAATACGGATAAATCCAAAAGATCCTAAAGGTTTCGAAACCTGTAGGATCTTTTTTGAATAGGAGTAAACAATGTCTAGCAACAGTTTCTTCGCAAAATTCCTGCGCTTCATCGGTATCGTGCTGATGGCGCTCACAGGAGGATTCACGCTCCTCGGCGGCATTGGCACATCCTGCGCCGCGCTTTTCCCGGCCAAATGGGAAAGCATGGAGCCGCTTGCACCGTTCCAATGGCTATACATTCTGTTCGTCCTGACAGGCATCGCGATCGGCATTTGGGGAATCTGGGCGACGGTTAAACTCGTGCGCGGCACATCTGATTCGTACAAGATGAGTCTCCAGGCACTGGTGGCAGGAGTGGTAATTGGCGGATTCCACATCTACATGTCGCGCATGTTGCGCGGCAAATCCATGCCTGTGGACGCGGTGGTGTACACCACGGTCCTTACCTTAATCGTATTCCTGCTCTTCCGCATCCCCGGCATCTGGCAGGGCGTCAACTTTGACAAAGGCGGGAGCAACCGCACGGCAGGCGGCGCGGCGGCGATCATCCTTGGCGCGTTGAGCCTCACCATCCAGTACACGATGGCATACACACATACGTGGAACGGAATCAATTATGCAAATGCGTTCAATCTTGGGATGACAATCACCGGGATTGGGTTATTGTCTGTTGGCGCGGGAATCCTTATCGGTGTGGATAAGGCTAGGGAGTTTGTACGCAGGCGCAGGGTCGAAGCAAGAGGCGCATAACAGAGTAGGTCACGTTTTGGCCTCGAGTACCGGCGTGACCTACTTTTTCCATTCATCCCAAAGAATTGAATCCAGATCACTGGATTTGATCATCGTGATCTCATCGGGGCGTCCCTTGCGTGTGTAGACTTTATACAACGCGTCTTCAGGCTTGTCCACTTTGATGTGTATTTTGACGTGTTTGTTGATGACGCGCACCAAAG
>DATIUT010000069.1:0-9665 GCA_035466615.1 Anaerolineales bacterium
CGGTCAGCGTATTGTCTTCACTCGCCGCGCCTGAACTTTCATGGAATGAAAACCGCGAAGTCTTGCGCGAGAAAATCGCGAGCACGGTCACCGCTTTGCTTGGGCTTGTTGGTTATGAAGATATTGATCCGCTTCGTTCGCGTGAACATATCCTGCTGGCTAACATTTTTGAGAACGCATGGAGCAGGATGGAGAATGTTGATCTGACCGAGCTTATTTTACAAACGCAAAACCCTCCGTTTGACAAACTCGGCGCATTCCCGGTGGATACGTTCTTCCCTGCCAAAGACCGCATGGAACTCGCGATGGTCTTGAATAACATTCTCGCGTCACCCGCGTTCGAAACCTGGCGCGAAGGACACCCCCTCGACATCGGTTCCATGATTTATACAGATGATGGCCATCCACGCCATAGCATTTTCTATCTTGCGCATCTTTCGGATGCTGAGCGCATGTTCTTTGTCGCACTCCTGCTTTCCGCCGTCGAAACTTGGATGCGTACACAAAGTGGCGTAACCTCCCTGCGTGCGATTCTTTACATGGACGAGATCTTTGGCTACCTGCCTCCACAACGCAACCCTGCATCCAAACAACCCCTCCTGCGCATGTTGAAACAGGCGCGTGCATTTGGCCTTGGCTTATTGCTTGCCACACAAAATCCAGTGGATGTTGACTATAAAGCCCTCTCGAACGCGGGCACCTGGTTCATCGGCAAATTGCAAACCGAACAGGATAAAAACCGCCTGCTTGATGGGCTTGAGAGCGCGGCGGGCGGCGTCTCACGAAATATCTTTGATAAATTAATTTCGTCACTCGGCAAACGTGTCTTTGTTTTGCATAATGTCCATGCAAAACGACCCGAACTGTTCCAATCCCGCTGGGCGATGAACTACCTTGCGGGCCCCATGACGAGGACTCAAATTCCCGCCCTCAACAAACTTGCCAATGTGGACTTGGCGTTTCGGACCACACTCAAGCCTGCTCCTGTCTCACAAACTTCATCCTCCGCTGAATCCGAGTCGCCTTCCTTCATGACTGCGCCTCCTCAACGAGCAACCACCAATCGTAAATCGTTAATAGAAAATCCAAAATCGGAAGGTAGCCAGACCAAACCTCCCGTCCCTGCCGGTATCAAGGAATATTTCCTGCCGCAAAACTACAGTCTGCCTGAAGCCTTCAAGGCTGCGGGGCAATCCATGCCCCCTGAAGGAATGATTGAGGGAGTGATTTATCGTCCCGCCTTGATGGCCTCTGCGCAGGTACGCATCCTTGACCGCAAACTCGGTGTGGATAGTGAAGTCACGCGCGCCGCGTTTGTGGAAGCCCTCGAAAAGCGCGGTTCCGTCCGGTGGGATGAACACCTCTTTAATGGCCACACGCTCGAAAATGCTGAAACATCCCCTGCGCCTTCATCACGGTTTGGCACACTCGACGCGCCGCTGAACGATGCGAAATTAATGTCCGCGCTGCAAAAGGATTTTGCAGATTGGGTCTTCCGTAATTCATCCGTGCAGGCGCGTGCAAATCAGACACTCAAGGTTTTTGCTGGGCCCGATGTCAGCCGGGCGGAATTCATGCGGGCTTGTTCCGAAGCCGCCAGCCAGAAACGCGACTCCGATATCGCCAAAGCGACCACCCAACTGGACCGTCAACTCAAAACACTCGAAGATAAACTTTCCCGCGAAGAACGTGAACTTCGTGAAGATGAGGCTGAACTTTCCAATCGCAAAGTTGAGGAGGCGGGTACACACCTCGAAAACCTCACCGGTCTTTTTGGCGGAAGACGTAAGGCATCGAGATTGTCATCCTCGCTCACCAAGCGGCGCCAGACCGAACAGGCGAAAGCGGAGGTCGAGGAATCGGTCGATGCCATTGCCTCGTACAGGAAGCAGATCGCCGAACTCGAAAAACGGCGCGAAGAAGTAATCGATGAGATCAACGACCGCTGGGGGAGCGTGGTCAATAACATCACGGAAGTAACAGTTGCGCCGAAGAAAACGGACGTGTTCGTCAATCTCTTCGGCGTTGCCTGGGTGCCTTATTACGTCGTCCAGGCCGGTGAAGAGACCATCGAACTGCCGGCATTTGGGGAAGGATGATATTTTATTCGTCATTGCGGGCAGAGTGAGGCAATCTCTGGTTGTATGTGAAAGTTGCTGCGTTGCAAGAAATTCCTCTCGCAACGACGGTTGCTTTTAAAGGAGAACTATGCTCTGGTTGATTCTTGCCGTTATCGTTTGGGGGGTGGTCCATTCTATTATGGCCTCTCTGGGATTCAAAGACAGTCTCCGTCGAATGTTCGGCAACGGCTTTATGCGGATGTACCGTTTGTTTTATAACATTTTCTCCATGATCAGTTTTGTACCGATCCTTTATTTGATGACGGAATTGCCAGCCCCGAATATGTATCAAGTGCCGATGCCGTGGAATTATTTGATGCTGGCAGGGCAGGGTATTTCGGTCATTCTTCTTTTTGTCGCAGTTTTACAGATGGATATCTTATCCTTTGTTGGATTGCGTCAATTATTTGAAGAAGAGAAGACTGGAAAATTGGTAACAGAGGGTTTTTATCGTTTTATGCGCCACCCGTTGTATACCTTTGGGTTGCTCATCCTCTGGCTTTCTCCGAGTGTGACGGTCAATTCATTCGTCATCTATATTGCACTCACAATCTATATTTTTGTGGGCGCATATTTCGAGGAGCGGAAACTTTTGCGCGAGTTTGGACAGGAGTACGCGCAATATCAGTCTGTTACACCCATGCTTATTCCTGGTATGAAATTGGGCGGGAACAAATAATTTCCTCTTTTCGTTAATTCGATACTCATAACCAGTTACTTCGATTCAGTTCTGCAAGGTATAATTTTCAGAATGGCAACGATTTCACAACCTTATCAACGAACCCCCGTCTTTCCGCAGATCATCGCCGCGCTCGTCAGCGGCATGACGTTGTTTTTTATCGCTATCATCGCATGGACTTTGGGATATCAGCTCATATATGCGGGACGCATCTTCCCCGGCGTTTCGGTCGCGGGTGTGGACCTTTCCGGTCTGACCCCCGCCGATGCGGCTATGAAGTTGAACCAGGCCTTGTCCTATCCTGTCAGTGGCAAGATCCTGTTCCGGGATGGGGAAAAAGCCTGGGTGGCGACTCCGGCAGAATTAGGCATGGTGTTTGATCCGTCGTCCAGCGCAATGTCAGCCTATCGGTTGGGAAGAAACGGCGGCATATTCGAGGCGCTGTCCGGTCAGGTAAGGGCGCGTGCAAATGGGGCATATGTCCAGCCTGTCATCATCTTCGATCAGCGAGTCGCATATCAATACTTAAGGCAAATCGGTTTGCAGGTTGGCCAGCCCATGCGTGAGGCAGGGTTGAGTCTCGAGGGAACGAATGTGGTTGCAACGCCCGGGCAGATCGGGCGCGAATTGAAGATGGATGCCACGTTGATCTATCTCGGCGCGCAACTGCAGACGTTCAGTGATGGTGAGGTGCCGTTGGTCATCCAGGAGATCCAGCCGCAGATCATTGACGTGAGCGCGCAGGCGGATGTGGCGCGCGAGATCCTGAGCCAGCCGCTTACGCTTGTTGTGCCGAATGCGGGTGCAACAGGCCCCGGTCCTTTCGTTTACGATGTGCAGGTGCTTGCCAACATGCTGGGCGTGCAGAATACACAAAATGGCGTACAGGTGGTGCTCAATACAAATGGATTGAGCGAAATGCTCGAACCTGTCAAAGCCCGCACAGACCGCCCTGCAAAAAATGCCAGATTTATTTTCAATGACGACACGCGTCAGCTCGAATCGATCGAAGAGTCGCAGACCGGACTCGTTGTGGATGTGGAAGCAAGTGTTAAAGCCATCAATGAGTCTCTGTTGCGCGGTGAGCACACAGTGACACTGGTTGTCAAGGTTGACGAACCGAAATTCTCATCCACGGTCACCGGCGCGGAACTTGGCATCACCGAACTGCTCTGGGCGGAGACATCCTATTTCTATGGTTCGAGTACTGAGCGTGTTCAAAATATTCAGGCGGCGGCCGCGCGTTTCCATGGTGTCCTCGTTGCGCCCGGTGAAGTATTTTCAATGGGTGGGACCATGGGTGATGTAAGTCTTGAAAACGGGTTCGCCGAAGCGCTCATCATCTATGGCGGGCGAACAATCAAAGGCGTTGGCGGAGGCGTCTGTCAGGTCAGTACGACCCTGTTCCGCACCGCTTTCTTTGCCGGGTTCCCGATTGTGGAGCGATATTCTCACGCATACCGCGTCTCGTATTATGAACAGACTGCCAGCGGTTCGGTTAATTCGCGGCTGGCAGGTTTGGATGCAACGGTCTACTTCCCGCTTGTGGATTTCAAGTTCAAGAACGATTCGCCTTATTGGATCCTGATGGAAACCTATGTCAATGTCAACGCGCGTACGCTCACTTGGAAGTTCTATTCCACCAAGGATGGTCGCACGGTGGCATGGGATACAACGGGCCCCACTAATATTGTTTCTGCACCTTCACCCATATTTGAGGAGAACCCTGAACTCAAGAAAAACGAAATGAAGCAGGTGGATTGGGCGGCGAACGGCGCGGATGTAACAGTCACGCGCACGGTATCCCGGGATGGTAATGTACTCTTCCAGGACCAGATCACAACACATTACGAACCGTGGCAGGCGATCTGCCAGTATGGACCTGACTCGAAGAAACCCGAAAGACTCGCAGAAGAAAAGAATTTGTGCCGAAGCCCGTCCTTATAGGTTTGCACAAAGAGCATGGTAAAATCCCACGCTGTCAGGAAATGGAGCATCAATGATAAGTGAAACACTAAAAGAAATTCTGCGCTGTCCCGGTTGTGTCCGCACAACCGGCGGCGAACTTAAACTTCACAAGGATGCATGGTTCATCTGCAACGATTGCGGGCGCAAGTACCCGATCGTGGATGATATCCCTGTGATGCTGATTGATGAAGGCGATAAATGGGTGAACACAGCCGAGACCGACCTGCCTGTCCCGCCTCCCGCGAAATAATGTGAGCACTTTGCAAGATCTCCTTGATGACCTGGCGAGTGGAGACGAAGAACGTGCAGAGAACGCGGTCTCCCCGTTGATCGAACTGGGTGAGGATGCGATCCCCGCGTTATCGGATCTGACTCACTCCTCGGACATTGACTCACGTTGGTGGGCATTACGTACTCTCGCACAATCGCCTCTCTGTCGAACCGAATGGCTGGTCCCGTTTCTATTGAACGATCCGGCCCCGGAAGTCCGTCAGTGCGCGGCGCTTGGGCTGGCTGGCAAAGTGGATGAAAGCGCGATCCAGCCTCTGGTCCACGCCTTGAGCGATGCGGACAGTATGGTCGGTAGTCTGGCGGTAAATGCCCTTGTCAGGATTGGAAGCGCGGCGGTTCCCTCCCTGATTGAAACTGTGAAAAGCGGAACACAATTTGCAAGGATATATGCATTGCGCGCACTGGCTGAGATCAAGGACCATCGCGCCATCCCAATCATGATGAAAGTAATGGGAGAGGATTCTGTGTTATTACAACACTGGGCAAGGGAAGGTTTGGAACGCCTTGGCCTGGATATGATATACATAAAACCGGAATAGAAATGAACCTACTGAAAAAACTAAAACGTCCCTCTTTGAGTGGAATCATTTTCTGGATCGTCGCTGTCGCTTTGGCAGTTGGCGGATTCTATTTTGTGCGCGGGATCGTGACCTGTTGGACCGCTACTCGACTCCCGGGGATCAGGCCGTCATCTTGCGGCACTTCCACCACTGTGTTGGATGGTCCCGTATTGAACGAAGAGGGAACGCCTGTTGCTGAAAGTGTGGCAGAGGAACTGCCTCCACCGCCTGCTGAAATCCCCGGTACTGACCTGCCCGAGCCGTGGGATGGTGCCAGCCGTGTCAATATTCTGTTTCTTGGATTGGACGAGCGTGACTGGGTGGCGGGCTTGGGGGCGCCGCGCTCTGATACCATGATCCTGTTCACTGTTGACCCGCTATCCAAATCCGCGGGGATGATCTCGATCCCGCGCGATCTGTGGGTCAATATTCCAGGGTCAGGTTACAGCCGCATCAATACCGCATATTCGTCGGGGGAGGGAAACAAACTCCCCGGTGGTGGTCCCGGGTTGGCAATGAAAACGGTCGAGCGGCTGCTTGGTGTGCCGATCCAGTATTATGCCCAGGTTGACTTTAAGGCTTTTGAAGAAGCCATTGATGCGATGGGAGGCTTGGAAATCTGCATCCCTGAAACCATACGCGTGAGCGTAATTGGCAAGGAAAACAAGTATCCCATCAAGAAAGGTTGTCAGACCCTTCCCGGCTATCTGGTGTTGGGATATGCGCGCAATCGCAAAACTGAAGGCGGGGATATCGACCGTGCCAAGCGTCAGCAGCTGGTGATCATGTCATTGCGCGACCAGATCTTCCGCGCTGAAAATTTCCCGCACATGGTATCCATTGCTCCTGATGTTTACCGCGAAGCTTCCGCAGGCTTGAGGACCAATCTAACCTTCGATGATGCCATGCGTCTTGGGACGCTCATGACCCAGATCCCGGTGGAGAATATCAAACAGGGTGTGATCGATTACACCATGGGGTCACTGGATAATGTCATCCTGAACGGACAGAACGCCAGCATTATGAAGCCTTTCCCGGATAAGATCCGTGAACTCCGCGACCAGATCTTTACAACCGGCGGAGCTTTGAGTCCGCTGGCGGCGCAAGGCGATCCAACTGCATTGATGCAGGCGGATGGCGCGCGCGTGCGCATTTTGAACGGTTCGTTGACCCCGAACCTGGAAGTTGCCACTGGAAACTATTTCCTGGCACAAGGCATGCCTGTGACGGAAGTCGGTCCGGCCGATCGTGGATATGATAGGACGATTATATATTTGTATTCCCCGAAACTGTATACTTTAAAATATCTGCAGACTGTGTTCGGCATCACGTCCAGCACCCAGATACGGATACAACCTGACCCTGCATCCACTGTGGATGTTGAGGTACGATTGGGAAATGATTGGGCGACCAGTAACCCGATGCCATAGGATAAATATACCCTCACCCTTGGCCCCTCTCTCCTGCAGAGAGGGGATTTTTTTATGGCTGTTGAAAAGTGAGCTTATAACCGCCGAGGAAGGTTTCCCCGCTGGGTGTCTGACAGGCGGGAGCGACGAGATCCGTTGCAATTTCACTTCCCAGCGCGAGTTGGACGGCATGGGGTGTGTCCGGAAACATCAGGAAATCAGCGTAGCCGTTGCCGAGTTCCGGTTTGAGCCCTGTAAAGAGTTCCTCACCGCCGGCATCCCAGGTGACGATGATCTTGATGCCTGCCAGTTGCCTGCGGTTGGAGTTGTAAACGATGACTTGTAGTAGCCCATCCGGCAGGTTGGGGTCGCAGACGGTATCCTGCCCGATCAATTGGAATGGCGCGCCTTGTGTGGGAAGCGGAGTCCGTGTGGGGCGCGGGGTGATTGTGCTCAGGACCGGGTGTGTTTCAATGGATGGTGTTTCGATGACTTCCGGTGTCTCTGTGATCACGAAGGGAAGATCTGCCGGAGATGGGAACGCAGTAATGGCTGATTCGGTGCCCACCGGCTCGAAGTATTCAATTGTTGGCGAGACGATCGGAGATGAAAGGTCGGTTCCATTTTCGAGAGCCGAGGCGAGCGCGGCGAGTTGATCGGCTTGTGCAAATTGTCCGCTGGCGATGGTTCGTTGTGCCTGTGCATTCAGGGATTCGACCGGGTCGTTATCCTCCAGCAGTGCGAGCCTGACTTGCGCACGCGGCAGGTTGCCTGTGGCGGCA
The DNA here is from genome assembly GCA_035466615.1 of Anaerolineales bacterium. GTDB lineage: Bacteria > Chloroflexota > Anaerolineae > Anaerolineales > Villigracilaceae > Defluviilinea. The sequence goes on from DATIUT010000069.1 coordinate 7,810, forward strand.
TAGGATGCGGCAATGGCGGAACGGAACTGGTCCTTAAAGTCAGCGCGCAGGAGAGCAGGGGGAGAGTCGGTCAGGCGCAGGGGGGAGATGATCCATGCGTAGGCAAGCCCAATCCCAAGTCCAAGAAGAAACGCAAACGCGGCGCCCAGGCCCGACCAGTGGAAGCGTTTCATTGGAGTATCCCGCTCCAGGCTTGCATGGCGGTGACAAGTTCCTGCAGGAGGATCATGTCAGAGGCGGGGAATCCGTTTGCACGCGCATATTCGAGTGCATCAGACGCGATGATGGAGGGGGATTGGGAGCCGAGCATGGCCAATCGGCGCGCGGCAATTCCGGGGTCCTGTTCGATGCGATAGGCTTCGGCTGTCATCAGGACGTAATCGGTTTTGTAATCTGCCCTGAGCGTATCGGGTGTAAGATCGAAGAATTCAACAGGGTCTATGACCCAGCCGTATGCGAGTCCTGCCCCGATGCCAATCAGGAGTGCCGTGAGTATGAATATCCAGCGAAAGGGTTTCATGGAATATGGTTTGAGATATCCGGGCAGGAGACCGACGGCACCCAGGGACACTTCCTTACCGTTGCTGTCTTTCGACCCTGGCGGGGTTCGGCAGGCTCTGCCGCGCCGGGCCTGCCCGGACGGTGGCAAGCATACTCGAACAGGAAGTTGGTGTCAACGTGACACATTTGTATGCACATATTTAATTTGCCTAACGAGATTGTATCTCCAGGGCTATTACCAATCGTCGCGGTCGAGTCCCTGATCTTGTCTAACAATTCCGCAAAGAACGCCAACTTTCCCCAACCTTTTCCAATTTATCCTATCGTTTTTTCTGGAAAAATCCTGCAAAATGGGGTTATCAATGTCAGGCTATCACCTCGAAAACGAGGTAACAGACATCATGATCACGGATATGGCAAGATTGGATTGCCTGACAAGATTGCATGCCCCATTTCCTATTGCATTTGATTCTTTTACGTTGTAAAATGGGTAAAATACATAAAAAAGCGGATATATATATGCCTCTGACCTTCGATTGGTCGCTGATCCAGTGGATTTGTTTTGAGAATTCATTATATATTTTTTTCGATCAGACGATGGTTCAGGCGAGCAATGAGACGAAACTGGCTGTCCGACAGCCTGTTTTTTTAATCCGCGATAATATTTGACGGAGTTTTTATGAATCGTTTCGTTTCTATTCTACGTCTGTACCTGTTTCTAATGGTGCTGGCGGCTATGGTCTTTCCGCCGCAATACCCTGTCTATGCATTGACCACGTTGACGGTCGAGCCGCTTACATGGAACGTTGTTGGGTTGGACAGCAACAATGTCAACGTCGGTCCCAATCATTTCCCGGTGGGGGTGCGAGTTTGCAATACGGGAGGTGAATCCGCCACGAACGTTACCGCCACCTTCAAGTGGGATAGTTCCGATACTTATATCAATTTACGGTCTGGCACACTCTCAGCCATTAACTTGGGGACCCTGGCGCCGGGAGAATGTGCGGACGCTTATTTTGAGGTGGAGATAACCCGCAATTCCAGTGCGTATGGTCATACGCGCAAATATCATATCGAGGCCACCGCCGGAAATGTATCTGGGACGGTCAGCACGCCGATACGCGAAGTGTATGTGGAATATCTTGTTTCCCAGGAACGCAACTCTGTGACGGACGTGAAATACGGCACATCCCTTGCAAGCCTGACCTCGGTTGCGGCGGGTGGCACGATGACCCTGATGGTGGGGAATACCTATTACATCCAACTGATCGGCTATACAGCCACGCAGGGTTATGAACAACTTGAGAGTTTTATCAATATCCCGAACACGATTTTCCAGATCAATTCGGTTACGA
>DATIUT010000070.1:0-11636 GCA_035466615.1 Anaerolineales bacterium
GCCTTGCTTATGCCGCGGTAAATCGGTAGCAGATAACTGAGATTGGTTGCTGTTCGATAAAACTGCCATCCCGCCAAAACGCCAATTGTTGGTCTCTCATGTCGAAGATGCAGTGACATAATAAAGGTCTCTCGCCTGATATGATTATACTCTGGCTGCCATGCCAGGGTATAAACCTTTGATTGTTTATAATAACAAGCTACATGCCTCCAATAAAGTAGTATGTGGGCTCGATCCCCGCCGAGGGTGCAGATGTAGGTCATTCAACTCGTCATATCTCCGATATGGCGGTGTTGAGTCTTTGGGTGGATAAATACACACCTTGTGCGAGCATCATGTGTGCTTCAAACTAGCGCCGTTGGACGCGCGAGTGATATAAATTTCGGGGTGGAGACCTGTCTCAGATTCGTAGCTGTTTGCCAATGAATGCGCAAAACTTTCCGCGCTTTTGTTGGCGACGAGATTGACCGTACATCCGCCAAAGCCCGCACCTGTGAGACGTGCTCCATAACAACCCCTGATGGATTGGGCAATTCTTGCCATCGTATTTAATTCCGGACACGAAACTTCATATAGATCGCGCAAGCTGACGTGACATTCATTCATCAACCTGCCGAAACTTTGGACATCACCTGCTTCAAGCAACGCCTCAGCCTGATTCGATCTCTCGATCTCTTCCACCACATGCCGTGCCCTCTTTTCTATCTCGTTTGGAAGTTTTCCTGCCAGGCGGTTGAAGTCCTCCATGCTGACATCGCGGAGAGACTTGATATCCAGCAGGTCGTGTTGCAACAACCGCACTGCTTCATCACAAGCAGAGCGTCGTTTGTTGTATTCGCCCGATGTCAGTTTGCGACGGATCGTTGTATCTGCAATGACAATGGACACATTATCAGGTAACGGAATCGTTTTCCACTTCAAGGAACGGCAATCGAGCAGGAGCAGTTTGTTTTCCACACCACATGCCGAAGCGAACTGGTCCATGATGCCGCAGTTAACGCCGACATATTTGTTTTCGGCTTTTTGGCCAAGCAGTGCGCGTTGCATGGGCGGAAGAGTCCAGCCGCCAAGAGTTTGCCACGCTATCATAAAAGCCATTTCAACCGAGGCTGAGGAACTCAAACCTGATCCACGCGGTACATCTGAGGCAAAGATAGCGTTCATGGGTAAGACGGGCAACTTCTCTTCGAGCAATGTCCACGCCACACCAGCGGGATATAGTCCCCATTCGGGTAGAGGGGATGAATCGATTTGGGTTTTAGTCAAAATAGAATCGGGAGAGAAAGATGCTTGTTGGTCAAAGTCCACAGCTACAAGTGTGGAGTGACGCGCATTTGCCGGGGAAAAAGCGACATACGTGGCGCGGTCGATTGCGGCGGGCAGGACGAACCCATCGTTATAATCCACATGCTCACCAAGCAGGTTGACACGACCTGGGGCGCGGGCAATATAAGCAGGCGTATGCCCGAATTTTTCGCGATAAATCTCTGATATACGATCAGTGAGCTTCACATCAGCAGGTGTCGGAGTGGATCATAATTCAAATCGCAGCACCAACGTGGTCCCTAATCCAATGCGGCAACCAGGGATGATTTCCATGGGGACGCTGGATGGAATGGATTTATTTTCGATCGTTACTCCATTTGTACTTTGCAGGTCGGTGATGAAATATTTCTGGCTACGTTGGTCAAAGGCTATCTCGGCATGTTTTCGAGAGACTTCATTCTCGCTGGTGAACTGGGGGTGCAGACGTCCAAGAGTATAGGGGAAATTTTCAATGGTGATCACCTGTCCACGGACGGATGGATCCGTGGATGCCTCAATTACCAGTTTGGGATTGTTCCTTTTTTCCACTACGATGGGTTCTTCCACGATGGTGTGCTGGGAATCTACGACCTCTTTCTCAATCCGTTCAGCCGGCTTGGGAATCGGCGCAGATGATGTCACTTTTTTCCGGTCGGTCAGGGTTTTGAAAGTAAACGCGAGATGATGGTTTCCCAGCATAAGTTTGTCCCCGTTCTTAAGTTCGCGCCTGTTATTGACGGGGATCTCTCTGCCGTTTAGGAGCACAGGGTTGTACTCTGCCAGGGGTTCGATGTAATAACGGTTTTCAGTGAATGTGATCTGCGCGTGGCTTCGGGATATTGTCCCGCCATTTGGAAGCAATTGCGCATTTACAGCCAGCGTGATGTTGTGGTCCATCTCATTGCTTGGACGGCCTATGACAGCAGGCTGCCATTGGATATCGAACTCCTTGCCGGTTGTTTCCTCCTGCAAGCTGGCGTAATCCTTGGGATCAAGCATTTGCCGAACGGTCTGGCGAAAGTAATCGAACACCAATTCATCCTGAGGTTGGAGGTCCAACTGGGCCAGGGTTTGTGTGCGTGTGAGAGGGCGATCAAAACCTTTTAAATACAAGGCATACTTTTCCGGGGAATCGGCAACAATATCGTCGAATTCCTTCAGCACTTCTTCGATGAGGTTCACAACAGTGAGATTTTTTCGGAGGCGCGCCCGTTGCCCTGTGTGTTCGAATACATCTATTTTGACATCAAGATACTCGTCCATACACACCTACCTACTTCTCGTTTTCCGGTTTTTCATCGAGCAAGCCCATCGTGCGTGCATTCTCAACAATGTCTGCGTCGGAGAAGAGACTGATCATGTCCTCGGGCATGCCTGCCTCGACCAGTTTTTGCTTTAATGTGGGGATATTATATTTCGAGACATCCGGCGTCATTGGCCCTGTGTTTTCAGTGGATGAAGAACCGCTCTTCTTCTTGTCCTTTTTCTTCGATTTACCGCTGGGTGCCTGTGACAACCACTGGACCTGAGCCTGTGTCTGCCGCTGTTTTATTCGTTGCACCCAGATGTCAAGCGACCCTTCGGTGTCATCGTCATTGGCATAGGGTGTCGCCAACTGGAGCATGCTGGTGATGCCAGATCGGATGATAAAAGCGCGTCCCATCGGCAGTTCGGTATCCGCAAGACTGCGGGGGAATTTTCCGTTCAAACGACTGACAGCATCCGCACTTCGCAGGGCGATACCGAAATTCGTCGATGCATAGATTTTGCGCAAGTCATCCGACGAACTCATGATTGCCAATGACCCGGCCACGATGAGATAAACACCCGCGGTCTGGTATTTGCGAATCAGGGCCGAAAGATTTTCGAAGAAAGCCATCTTCTTGCGGCTTGATTCGTCAGTGAAGGCATCATAGTTATCAATGAAGATCATGATCTTGCGCCGTTTCGGGTTGGTTTCAAAGTCCTCACATTCAACCAGTAAATTTTCGTAGAATGCGTCCAGCTGCTCTATGTCGTCAATCGCCTCGACAACATGGGGGATGTCTGCCAGTGAGGTGTCGCGGCCTTTCCAAAGTTTACGGGAATAGTCCACCAGCACCATCATGACCTCGTCGGGTGAGTAATGCTCCGCGATGGAAAGGATCATCGTACGCATGGCTGTGGTCTTACCCGAGAAAGGTTGACCAATGATTACCATGTGGGGACCCTGACGTTCGATATCGATCAAAGCGGGTTCGAGTGACCGATCGTCAATGCCCATGGAAGCATTGATGCGGCGTACTTCCGGAAATGTGGTTTGCTGGAGTACATTATCGAGCAAGATGCGTAACGGCAGTGTCTCGACTGTGGATGGTTTTTCTCCTTTCCAACGGCCACCCCATAACTCTTTCATGCGAATGCACATTTTACTGATCTTGCCCAAACCGTCGGGGTCGTTCTCTTCAGGCGTGAAGGTTAGGGCAGTTTGGAATTCAAGTGGCGTGTTTCCAACCCGCACATAGCCGCGCCCGGGGACTGCGCTCAGATCTGCCGGGACACCGCGTCCGACCACTTCCGAGTATTCAGACGGGTCGGAGAGCTTGAGGGTGAATCGCTCCGTGATCAGGTTGTAGAGCTTGCCGGTCAATGCATTGGGAAGATCGGCCGAAAAGAGGAAGTGCACGCCATAGGCACGCGATTCTCGTACCAAAGAGATCAGTGGTCCCATCAACCCTTCGTAGTATTCCTTGAACTCGGCGAAGTTATCTATCACGACCAATATCGCAGGCAGGCGCTTATCAGGATGTGAGATATTATAGGAATCCAGGCTGTTAACCCTTGCCTCACTGAATAGTATCTGTCGAGAGTCAATGATATCGTTGATCTTGCGCAGCGTACGCAGAACGCGCTCCTCCTCCTCTGACGTAATGACCGCACCCACATGAGGCAGGTCTCCCAGGGAGGTCAAGGCTCGACCACCCAAATCCAGGATGTAGATGTGGAGTTCATCCGGTGAGTGGGTGAGCGCCAGTCCCGTGACAACGGTGCGCAAGAAGGTGGTCTTGCCGCGGCCTGAAGCACCGAATATCACCGAATGTCCGTTGGGGAAGTCGATCTTGAGCGGTTTTTGGCTGGCAAGGTAGGGATTATCTATGATGCCCACCAACGGGCGCATGGAAGCCTTGCCCCACTCGATCCCCTTCCATTTGAAGTCGCCATCCCAAAATGTAACCGCATGTTCATTCAAAGCGAATCCGGCCACCTTGTCTGAATCAGCAGAGCGTAACAATTCGATATCAGCGTCGTTCATGTATGCGGTGTCAAGTGGGGTTTGCAGGCTGAGAACTTTGCCGCCGGTCTGCATGGGTAGGAACTCAGGCCAGGGTCGCCATTGCGGACGTGATTCCTGCACTGAAAGATTAGCCATCATCTCAACGATTACGTCGTAAAGTTTGGGAGGCTCACTTGTTTTTTGAGTGGCGCTCTTTCGGGGCCGATCAAGCCAAATCACGTTCTGAACCGCATTTTCTTCTTGTGGACCTTTGTAATCACCGCCGGTGTAGGCAGTCTGGATCAACTCTATGTTTTCATTGCCAACCTGCAAATAACCGCGGCCAGGGATGCCTGGCGGAAGATAGGCGGCATCTGAGCGGCGAAGCAACTCGCGGCTATCGTCGGGAGTCTCCACGCGCAGGCAAATACGGAATTTAATATTGGCGCGCATTTGGTCGGTCACACCCACCGGGCGCTGGGCTGCCAATATCAACGTGACACCCAATGCACGTCCGAGACGGGTTATGCTTTCGAGTTGGGCTTTATATTCCGCATTGCCTGAGATCATTTCGGCAAATTCGTCGATGATGATGAACAGATGTGGGTAGGGCGGGCTTTCAGGTTCCAGGTTCAACCCTTTGCGCCGGTAATGAACAATATCCTTGGAGTTTGTGTAAGTGTTCAGTTTTTGGCGGCGATCCAGTTCGGCAATGATGGATGCAAACACGCGCGCGGTTGCGGACTGGTCAAGGTTGGTAACTATGTCTACTTTGTGCGGCAGGCGCTTGAAAGGTTCAAAGGCTGCACCGCCTTTGTAGTCGATCAACACAAAGTTGAGGACATCGGGGCTAAAGTTGAGTGCCATGCCGATGATCAATGTCATCAACAGTTCAGACTTGCCGGACCCGGTGGAGCCGGCGATCAGTCCATGCACGCCATCTGCCTTGGCTGAGAAGGTCAGCACACGCGGTTCATTGCCGGATAGCAGGCCAACGGCAGTGTACAACCAATCGGCTGAATTGGGCGACATACTGCGCTTCCAGTTTTCGCGCGCGTATTCCTGCAATTCGTCAATGGATTGAAGGTTCAGCATTTCAAGCAGTGTCACTGTGGATGCGAGGCTGGATCCGTATCCACGGCGAATATCCAACGGCTCGAGGTTGCGAGAAAACTCGCGGGCTTTTTCCTGTGTGGTGACCAGCAGGGTTTTGCCAACATATCGAACGGTATTGAACCCCGTCTCCGCATAGCGGAAAACTGCCGCGTCCTCATCCATGACGTCATCGTCAACTTCTATCACAGCGGTACAACGGCTTGGGATTTGGGTTCGGTCTCTTGTTAGGAAAATGATTCCGGCGCCCAGTTTTTGTCCATCCAGAAGAATGGTTGAGATGGCCGCCTCGCTCTCAAGGTCGCGCAGGCATGACCATTCTGGCGGAGTGGTGCACGCATCGACAACAACCAACAGAAAGGGGAGTTTAACTTCTGTGCCGCTTTCGCGGTCTGCCAGCCGCATACTGCGACGATCGAGAATCGTGCGGATGTTTTTCCAGAACAATCGCATGCGGTCAGCTTCATTTTCGCCCGGTCGTTCCTCTCGTTCAAAAAGAAGCGTTTCAGTCTTGTCCGCCTCCTTGCAGTGTGGAAGTGCGTAAGCCCAGCGCCAATGCTGACGTGCATCGTTGGTACCGGCGACATAAAGCATGGCATCTTGCGGAGAGTGGAAGGCGGCATAATCAACCAACATCGTGCGTAAATATGCATGGATCTTCTCCGGTGAACTGCCTGTTATACCGATGGAGTGGCGGACGGTGATTCCCTTTGCTTCCTGGGTTTCCTCCTGTTCGCCTTCCTGATCCTGTTTCTTTGATTCGACCTTTTTCTTCTCCGTGTCATCTGATGGCAGGTAGAGCGGAATGGTTACAGGTACATCATAGAGCAATCTCGAATCCTCCGAGAGACGTATTGCTTCGCGCATAAGAGTGCTTTCGGTCTTCTCATTTTCGGAGATCTTATAGATGACAGTGGATTGCCGCGTGCTGATACCTAATCGCAGATACAGAAAATCGTGATCCTTGGGACGGCGTTCCCAAAGACGTGTACCTGATCGAATCTCTTCCTCGCGCGCTTCGGGATTCCGATTAATGTCGGCGGCCACGCCCAGGGTCTTTTCCGGGTCAGGGTAGTTGTAAAAATAATAGATCCGTTGCTGTTCGTGTTCGCTTTCCATTTTGCGGCGCAGTTCCCCAATACGGCGCTTGTAGGCGGCTTCCGCCGCTTCGCGTTGTTTTCGTTCCTGAGAGTTAGTGTAGACAGCCAATGCCACTGTCGCGACCACAGAGAGGAGCATGGGAATCATCATAACCATACTGCGTCCCTGTCCAAACAGAGATGCAAGCAGATAACCCAGGATCATGATCATGGGAAGGAAGGCCTGCTGTAATAACTCTCCGAATTTGACTTCGGTGTCCGGCGGATTTGGGATGGTGAATATCCCTGCCGGCAGTTGGGGCTCTATACGGGGCGGTCGGTCAATGTATTTTTTATCTGCCATAGGATTTCTCGTGGAATTAAACCGTTGTCAGGGAAAGTGCCAGCACGATGAGTAGCGAGATCGCAAGTAGTGACCCAAGTACAATGAAAACGATCTGCCAGTTGATCTTGAAGGATTTTCGTTCAGCCGGAACAGCCGGGAAGTTGGGCTGAAGGGCCTCGACAAATTTCAATATATCGGGGTAACGCAGGTTATTCTGGTGATTGATGGCTTTCTCAGCAATTTCAGGGATGTTTTTCAAATCGATGCGACCAGTGGTCTTGAATTCACCTTTCATAACCTTTCGGATAACCGCTTCATCCTTCTTCAGGTGATAATCATAAGCAGGTCGTCCGGAGAGCATTTCATACAGAAGTATCCCCAGTCCATAAATGTCAGTGGTTGGACTTACACCGCCGCGCCCGGTTGCTATTTCAGGGGCGGTATAAGCAGGCAGGTTATAGTTCTCGTTCCATATTTCCTGAATGTTTTGTCCGGAGTGGGCTAGACCCAGATCAAGCAACATGGGGCGCGGATAGCCCTGCTTGTCGAAACGTACCAGTACAACATCAGGGTTGAGACATAAGTGCAATTTGCCGGCCTTGTGCAGATAATAGACGACATCCGCAATGCTTAGAATGATCCATCCCACATGCTGGAACCACGGCTGAGGATTCTTGAGCAGAAGATTGCGCAGGATGGTCCCGTCTGCGAATTGGAACACCTCATAATATTTGACCCGTCCCCCAATTACCGTCCATCCATAAGGATGATATTCCACTGAACCTTGCGGGTGCGCCGGCAGAAGCACTGGCAACAAGGGATGCTGGCCCGCCTTCGCCAATTGCAGAAACGCCTTGGCTTCCAGCCGCAGTTTCTCTTCACAGCCAACATTGGCAACTTTTAGAAGAATATCTTCATTTTCACGCCGTGCCTGGTAAACGATGGCAGAGCGCGTGATGACAATTGGTTGAATGATTTCTACCGGACCAAACCACTCACCGTTATCAAAAATTTCAGTGGCGTTTTCGGCCGGGCAATGTTTTTCCTGACACCACAGGTTGAAATCCTGCGAGATGACGTTACAACGTTGGCATATTCGCTTCATACAGCCTCGTAAAACTTAGTGGTCACCAGTTCGAAAAAACCAACCAGAAAAAGAATCCGCGCCCACGGGATGGGAGATTTCATGGAGCGCGGATTCTTTATTTGTCCCCAGGGGAAATCCGAGATCAGGGCTTATCATATATTCCCAGTCTCGAATCCAGAAGGGGAATTCTATATAAACCGCGTGGATCCGGACCTGTCGCCATCGCGATATGCCTTAATGGCGCTCGTGATGTCGCCAGAGAGCTCATGCATCTTCTTGGCGGCCTTGTCCACGTTTGGGCGGATGCGGTCTGCATATGCAGCCACAGCGGCAGTTGCTCCAAGAGAAAGCCATGCCGCTGCCTTCATTGCCATGCTGATCGCAAGGAGTGCTTTTGAGACGCCTTCAAGAACAGAACCAAAAGTTTGAAAGCTTTTGCTCATCTGTTCGACGCGCGGGATATCCATATAGACTTCTGAAGCCATGGTTGTCTCTCCTTATCTAGAAGATGCCATTAAAGACATCGAACAATGTTTGAGCCTTGGATGTGGCCTGATTGATCGCCTGGTTCATGCGGTTCTGCGCCTTGCTGATGGCATTGGCATAGTTCGAGCCAAAACCCATGATGTTGACCAGCATGGGAATGACCTCACTCAGCATCTCCTGCACGAAGCGACTCGCGCCATCGCCCTTCCAGATGCCGCCCATGACCTCATTGACCAAACCGCGCAATGGGGCCGTGACCGCATCCTGAATGACATTGATCTGTTTCATGATCTGGTTGATAACGTTTCCAACCAGGTCTTCCACGAATTTAAATAATCCACCAAACATCATCCACCTCCTAGAAATTGCCGCCAGCGGCGCTATCAGCAGCCTGCATGTCGGACATGGCCTGCTTGATGTCATTTGAAACTTCAACAAATTTTCCGCTGAGTTTCATGGTCCGTTGCGCAAGCACGCCAAGGGCTTGTACGAATGCATCGCCCGGTTTGCCGACCAGGGCGCCGTTCTGCATCTGGGCCGCGATCTTATTGGCCAGCTGGGCTGTCTGCTGCAACTTCCCGGCGACCATTTGACAGTGCTTGGCCATGTCCTCCAGGGCCGGATAATTGACACGAATTTTCTCTGCCATGTTGTATTCTCCTTATTATCCGAGGTTGTTGAAGAAACTCTGGGTTTCCTCATCCGCCTGTCGAATGGTGTTCACAATCTCCTGGGCCACATCGGCGCCAACACCAAGGGCGCGTGCCAGCCGCGACATGGCGGGGGTGACGACCTGCTCCATCTCATTGAAGAAGCGGTCTGCCGCATCACCGACCCACTGGTTGCCATGCAGACTGTCCGCTTTGGCCCTGGTAATCTTGAGAAGATTCATGATCTCATCTTCTTCGGCTTTCAGGCTCTTGATGATATTGTTCATATCATCATAATTTACTTGAGTTGTTCCAGCCATAATTCATCCTTTCAGGTTGGTTGTAAGTGTGAATAAACCTTACTGGTAGGGTTTCCGAACTTGTCGTGGAAACCAGCCAATTTCCGAGAGTGGTTGATGTAGAATATATTTTTGTGAGCATGCCTCCTGCCGGTGTTCATGGAAACCTATAATCTCCATTACATTCAGACTCAACAACATTCCTTCCGTTTCTCATCAATTGTTCTTTTTCTTTCTACTCTTTATACCTTTGGCTGCACCGCCTGCCGCCGCAGCACCAGCGGCACCGGCTGCCGCTGGCCCGCCACTATCCGATGAAGATTGTTCACTGCTTTTTGTAGGACTCCCCGAAGGAGTCTGCGATTCGCCGCCGACTGACTCCGAAGAGTCGCCTTCCGAATAGACATGATCGGTCATGGCTCCGCCGACAGTTGGTCCGCCGGCCGAGGCATTTTGCTGTACCTGACCCATTCCTACTCCCATGCCTTTCAGATCACCCTTCAGCCCCTGACTGGGACTACTGCTCCCACCGCCTCCGCCTCCAGCCGGAATATCCGTTTCTACTGTTTCTTCCTCAGCCTGATTGTCAGCCCCTCCGGATTCAGAGGAATCCGTTTGACCGCCCCCGGTTTCCCCGCTGCCTTGTTGAGGTAATGCCTCCTCGAATTTGCCAGCCCCAAAATCATCCGGGCCGGACGAACCGCCAGGTATATCGCCGGTTGAAAATCCGCCTAACGCATCATTAAATTTACCGGCACCAAAATCGTCCGGAGTGCCCTGTCCCCCTGGCACACCACCGAGCGCCCCCTGAAAGGCGCCGGCTCCAAAATCATCACCTGAGAAATCACCCCTGAAAAAATTTGCCGTGTCCTCATCCGCTTCATAAACAATCTTCATGATGGCACTGACCACATCTTGAGAGAAGTGCAATGCCTTTGACAGACGTTGAAGAGCAGGCAGTAACTCATTCTCCATTTCGTCGAAGAATTTTTCGGCAGCTTCTCCGATCCATTCCTTGTGTAGATCGCGTACGCGCTGACGAGTGGCGGAGTGGAGTTTGAATGCATCCTCGCCTTCATCCTTGAACTTCCTGGCGATGGCATTTAACTCATCGTAATTCACTTGAAGAATATTTTTTGCCATTTGACTCGCAATTTAGCTGATCTCAAAACGAAGGACGACATTCGGGCCAATGCCTATCATTGTGCCGCTGGTCAATTGTGTTGGTTGTTCTGGTGTGAGTCGTTGATTATTCAATCGGGTGCCATTACTGCTGTTCAGATCGGTCAGGTAAAAAGCATTTCTCGCGGCATCAAAGGTGATTTGGGCATGTTTTCTTGAAACATTTTGTTCACCAATGATTAAACCCCCTTCAGTACGCCCGATGATAAAGGGGAATGATTGGAGGGTAACTATACCTGTAGGTGTTACAGTGCCGGCAGCCTGCACCACTGTCAATTTCGCCAACGGGATCACCGGCGTTGACGCCATCATAGTCTTTGCACTGCTGTCCACTCCCGCATTTTCGGCGATCATGGTTGCATTGGCTGAAGCCGGTTGCGCGGGAGGGGGAGTGGGCGTTGCTCTTGTTGCAGCCGCAGGCGGCGTGGAAGGACGGTTTCGTGCGGCGATGGGTTCATCGTCCGCCACTGGAATGACAGGGCCAGTCTGCTTTCCTCGGCTGTTTACTTGCCCGCCAAGGCGGCCTTGTAATACTGGTGTACCGCTAAGCGATTTCTGGCGCGTTGAGTTGTACATCAAGAATCCCACCACGAGCATGACAACGATCAAAATGGCAATAAGAAATATGGGAGAAGCGGCGAGAGCTGCACCAATTCTTTGGAAAATGGAAGGGGCCTGGTATGCTACTTCTTCATAGACAGCCGTGGAATACACGTTATTGTTCCTGGCGAGCACTCGCACGACAACCGTATATCTGCCATCAGGAACACGGTTGACGCGTGTTGGGACGATGATCGTCCCACTTGTCTCCGATATGGCCGGGGCTGTAAAGTTCG
>DATIUT010000071.1:0-3325 GCA_035466615.1 Anaerolineales bacterium
TCAACATCATCACATGCTCTATGCCCAGACGGATCGGTATAACGGAGGGGATTATTTCGGGCGTAGCTATAGCGGTTCCAATCTTGCGGATTGTATGGGTCGGGTATAATGCTGTCAGGCTGGGAAAACTGGGTAATATAAGGGTCATTATTCCAAAGAGACACAAACCCCGGTACAGGAAATGGCTTATTCCACCGTCACGCTCTTGGCGAGATTTCTGGGCTGATCCACATCCAGACCGCGCAGGGCTGCGATGTGATATGCCAGCAGTTGGAGCGGGAGGACTGTGATCACGGGTGAGAGCATCCACGGCGTTTCGGGGACCCAAAGCACGTGGTCGGCCATTCCCTCCACCAGTCCGTCCCCGTCTGTTGCCACTGCGATCACGATCCCGCCGCGCGCCTTTGCCTGCTGGATCTGTGAGATCATCTTCTCGCGCCAGGGGTCTTTCGGTGCAAGACACAACACCGGCATGTGTTCGTCGATCAAGGCGATGGGACCGTGTTTCATCTCGCCTGCCGGGTATCCCTCGGCGTGGATGTAGGAGATCTCCTTCAGTTTCAACGCGCCTTCGTATGCGATGGGCATGTTGATACCGCGCCCGAGATACAGGCAATCGCGGATATCCTTCAACCTTTGGGCGACGACCTCCACTTCACTCTCGCGTTCAAGAGTGCGGCCCACCAGGTCGGGGATGAGGCGCAGGTCGGAGACGAGTTCCTGGCGCGTCTTGTTGTCTATCACACCGCGCAGGTCTGCAAGCAATATCGCCAGCATGTACTGGTCAACCAGCGGGGCGGTGAAGGCTTTGGTCGAAGCGACGCCGATCTCAGGTCCCGTTTGCATCGAGATGAATCCATCCGCCACGCGCATGGCTTGTGAACCGATGGCATTGACGATGCTCCAGATGACCGCTCCTTTCCGCCTGCCCTCCTCCATCGCGGCGAGCGTGTCTGCTGTTTCGCCGGATTGCGAGATGGCAAGCACAACCGTCCTGTTGTTCAGGATCGGGTCGCTGTAGCGGAACTCCGAGCCGATCACCACCTCGACGGGGATGCGGGCGATCTTTTCGATCAGATACTTCCCAACCATGCCGGCGTATGCCGCGGTGCCGCAGGCGGTGATGTAGATTCTTTCGATCCCCTTTGCAAGCGCCTCTGTCAGTTTTAGATCGGGCAGGCGGATTTTTCCATTCGCAAAATCCACGCGTCCCGCCAGCGTATCGGTGACTGCACGCACCTGCTCGTGGATCTCCTTTTGCATAAAGTGACGATATTCACCTTTCTCTGCCGCGATTGGATCCCACGAAACTGAATGTACCTGTGGCTTGACCTTTGTCCCATCCAGCGTTTGGATGGTGACTGTGTTGCGTGTCACCACAGCCATCTGCCGCGATTCCAAAAAGATCACCTCGCGCGTGTGTTCCATGATGGCGGGGATGTCGCTGGCGATGAAGTTTTCATCCTTGCCAACGCCGATCACCACGCCGCCCGCGTTGCCGATACGCGCGGCCACGATCTTGTCCGGTTCGTCGGCAGACATCAACACGACAACGTTCGCGCCTTGAATTTCGTTGAAGGTCTTGCGCGCGGCTTCCACCAGGCCGATGCCGGTGGAGAGATGATGTTCCACAAGATGGACAATGGTTTCAGTATCCGTCTCCGATTGGAATTCCGCGCCCTCAGCGGTCAATTCATCCTTGAGTTCAAGGAAGTTTTCGACGATGCCATTCTGCACCACCACAACGCGCTTGGTCTGTCCGAGATGCGGATGGGCGTTGCGCGCGGACGGCGCTCCGTGTGTTGCCCAGCGCGTATGCCCGATACCGGGCGCGCCTTCGACGGGCGACTTTGCCACGAGATCGATTAATTGGGATAACTTGCCCGCGTCTCTCCGGACTTCGATCTGGTCCGCATTCAAGACAGCGACTCCAGCCGAATCATAACCGCGGTATTCGAGCCGCTTCAAGCCATTGATGATCACCGGCACCGCGTCACGCGGTCCGATATATCCTACGATTCCACACATGGGGGTTCCTCCGAACGATGGTTTCAGGCGTCAAGTACCAGCTATCAAGCAGTCAGAGCCTGACACTTGATGCCTGAAACCTGACACTGGTTTGTATCGCCATTCCCTGCCTCTTTGTCCGCGGGATTGCTCGCGCGGTGTTAAGGGCAAGGTTGTGTTTTCGGAGGGAAAGATAAAACAGGTGATGGCACACCCGAAGGGCTTCCGCTGATCTGTCGATTTTTTCCAGCCCTCACCCTGTCCGTTGCCACCCCTCTCCCACTGGGAGAAGGGCAGGGGTGAGGGAAAGATTAGCTCCATCCTTCGATGGAGAACCCTTATCCTCGTCATCCCGCATCCTGAGCAAAAATTGAAGGAGCGGGATCATGCGCTGTCTTTCCCGGAAAAATTGCCGGTTCACCTCCTGTAGAAAAATTACGGGCGGGATTATACCCGATGAAACTGGATCAGGGTATTATCCCGCCCGAGGCGTGGCTGTTGGGCGATTGCTAACAGTCTGACTGCAGAATGGTGTCGGTCACCTCTGCCCCAAGGTTTATGGTCTTGGTTCCACCTGTAAATAGAGTCGCGAAGGGCATGAAGATCTTGTGAGGGTATTCCACCCGCACTTTGATCCCATCCGCGACACAGCCGCCGCCAGGCGGGTCAATTATTACAATGACATCCGGATCAGCTGCAAGGTCAATTGGCGAAGAAGACGCGTTTTTTACACGCGCTTCGATTCCGCCGATATCGTCCGGGTGAATGGATCCGTATAGCGCGCCTTCCTGCGCCGCGTCGCGCAACTGGATGTACTGGAAGAGGGCGATGCCGAATTCCACCGCGCCTGCCAACAGCCAGAGGATGATCACCAGGCTGATGGCAAATTCCACCAGGCTTTGTCCGCGTTCAAGTTTTATCTTTTTCATGAGCATCACCACTTCCTAGTGCTGGTTTTGAGTGATTGGGTTACTCTCGCAACCGGACAGGTTAATTGTAATTCTCTCTGTGTTGTCCCAATTGGTAAATGTCTGGTGAAAGGTAAATGTAAAAGTGGAATCAAGCTTGGGCTGGAGAAACACTGAAGGACTGGGAGTAAATGAGTAAGTTTCTCCAAGCTCATTGCCTGACCAGAACACTGTCCCATTGAGGTTGATGAATTGAAGCCTTAATGTCTTGTCATCGCCTGTTGTGTGGCCCTTATCATTATTCCATGTGACAGTTATTTTGGTGATTTCCAGTGGAACCGAGAGGGGGTTGGTGATTGTCAATGCCAGCGCGCCGCCGGGCGTTTGCTGAAGCAGGCCATATGTGATTG
>DATIUT010000072.1:0-5238 GCA_035466615.1 Anaerolineales bacterium
GGGATTCTCTCGAAATATCATGAGGATACGGCGACACTTCGCCGCGAGTTGGTCGGTGCTGGATTGATGGAGCGCGAGGGCGGAGAGTATTGGCGGACGGAAAAATAAAAACGCCGCAGAGACCTGCAGGTCTCTGCGGCGTTTACTTTAAGCGAAAGTTTCTACTTCTCCATCTGCTCACGGTTGACGATTCCCCTTTGCCATGCATACACAGCGACCTGTGTGCGATCTGCCAGATGCAGTTTGCTCAGGATGTTGCTCACATGTCCTTTGACGGTGTTCTCGCTGATCACAAGGTTTTCCGCAATCTGGCTGTTGGTCATACCTTTGGCGATCAGCCGTAACACATCCAATTCGCGTTCGGTGAGTTCTGTAACGAGGGCGGGTTCCTCGCTGTCGCCGCCGCGAATGTTCCGCAGAACACGCTCCGCCACCAGCGGATGCAATGTCACCTCATGGCGTACCGCGCGCTGTAATGCATCCGCCAGTTTTTCCATCTTCATATCCTTGAGAATGTACGAGATCGCCCCGGCTTTCAGCGCAGGGAAGATATGCACATCCTCGTGATATGAAGTCAACACCACCACCTGTGTGCGCGGACTGATCTTTTTGATCTGCCGCGTTGTTTCCACACCGTCCATGCCGGGCATGATCAGGTCAAGCAACACAATATCGGGGATCAACTCGGAGACCATCTTGACGGCCTTTTCCCCGGATTCCGCCTCACCGACCACATCAAAATCCTTGATCGTTTCGAGATAGGAACGGATGCCATTCCGCACCACCTCGTGATCGTCCACGATCAAAATACTGACGAGATTGCTCTTTGCCATGTTCGCCTCTTTCTTAATCCTTGGTTGGCACCTGGACGATGATCCGTGTGCCCTGCCCGGGCGCGCTCTGTATCTGCACCGTGCCATGAATACTGCCCACACGTTCGCGTATCGAGCGCAATCCCAGGCCGTGCCCCTTCAATCCTACATCGAAACCGCGACCATCGTCTGCCACGGATAATTGCAGGGTGCCGCCGTTATACATGAGTGAAATATCCACGTGGTTTGCGTGACTATGACGCGCCACATTCGCCAGCGATTCCTGCGTGACCCGGTAAATAGCTTGCTCGATGCCAAGGGGCAGGCGGCGCTCCTTGTGCAGGGTCAGGTTGATCTTAATGTCGTTGCGGTTCTCCCATTCAAAGGCATATTCGCGCAGGACGGCTGGCAGTCCCTTTTCCTGCAAGGCAATGGGGTAGATCTCCTGCACGAGGAAGGTCAATTCCTGGATCACATCTGAAACGAGATTCTCCGCCTCGTTGAGATGTAATGTTGCGGAATTACTGTTACCATTCAAGATGCCGCGTGCCGTGCCGAGTTGTGCGAGCGCCGCGAAGGCTTTTTGTTTGGCGCTGTCATGCAGATCACGTGCGAGGCGGTTTCGCTCCTCCATCACCGCCAGGTCTTTTGTCTGTTCGAAGAGTTCCATGTTGGCAATGGAGATCGAAGCGCGGTGGGTGAGCGCGGAGAACAGGCGGGTGATATCATCCCCGATCAGGTTTGGCTTTGTAAAACTGATATTGAACACGCCGACGATCTTGTTGTCCACGGTGATGGGGATGTGGATGAACGAGCGGATTCCCTCAGCGATGAGAGCCTCGCGTATATCCAGATGGAAGTCATTCAATTCGATCTGCCGCACGATGACGGGCTGGCCGGTTTCCAGCGCCCTGCCCACAACACCCTCGCCTTTTGTGAACTCAAGGAGTTTGAGCGTTTCAGGTAGGAAGCCGCGGCTGACGCGTGGAATAACCTTTGTATGTTTTTCGTCCCAAGTGAAGACCACACTGCGGTCGGCGTTGAGTGTATCCACTGCCACATCCACAAGCGTCTGGAAGACCTGGTGCAGGCTGACGTTGCGCAGGATGCGTTCGTCGGCTTGATAGAGCGCCTGGATCTCCTGGCTGCGTTTTTCGAGTGCGCTGGTCCGCTCACGGACGAGTCGCTCCAATTGACGGTTGCGATCCTGTATCGCTTTCATGCGCAGGCGGATGCCAGCCGCGACAACACCAGCCAGTGCAAAGACAAGGATGATGCGGAACCATGTTGTCTGCCAGAATGGAGGGACGACCTTTATCTCGATGCGGACAGGCATTTCATTCCAGACCCCGTTGCTGTTTGCGGCTTTCAACAATAATGTGTAATCACCACCGGGCAGGTTGGTATAGCGGCCATCCCGTTTGGTGCCGATGTATTGCCAGTCTGGATCAAATCCTTCCAGAAAATACGCGTATTGATTCTTGTCCGGCTGGTTGTAACTCAACGCGGCAAATTCGAACTCCAGAGAGTTTTGGGGCCATTCCAAAACCACCTGCTTTGTGGTCTCAATGCTCGAGTCGATGGCGATGGGCTGGCCATCCTGTGTGAGCGCCGTCAGTGTGACCTGCGGCAGGTAGGAATTCTCGAAGATGCTCAAGGGGTGGAAGATTGTCAGCCCGTTGATGCCACCAAAATAGAACTCCCCATCCCTGCCTTTGGCAGACGCGCCCAAATTAAATTCATTGCTTTGCAAGCCGTCGTTTGCATCGAAGTTGCGGAAAGCCTTCGTCTCCGGGTCGAAGCGTGAGATACCGAAGTTTGTGCTAAGCCACAGGTATCCCAGTCCATCTTCAAGGATGCCATAGACCACGCCGTTGGGAAGCCCCTCCTTCTCGAGAAAATAGGAGAACGTTCCGGTTTGAGGATTGTAAAGGTTCAGGCCTCCGCCGCCTGTGCCGATCCATAAGCGCCCTTTTACATCCTGATGGATCGAAAGGATCGAGTCGTTGCTCAATGACTTCTTGTCATTGGGGTTGAAATGAAATTGCGTGAACTTTTCTGTTTCACGGTCGAATTTGTTCAAGCCGTTCTCGGAGGTGCCGACCCACAGATTACCATCCTGGTCTTCATAGATGACATCCACCGTGGAACTGCTCAGGCTGTTGGGATCGCCAACCTGGGGCGTGTAGTGCTTGAAGGTGCCGGTCTCCCGGTCCAGCAGGTCCAAACCGGCAACGGTTCCCACCCAGACACTGTTCGAACTATCCACGAAAACTTCAAAGACAGTATTTGCGCTCAGGCTGGCGGGGTTGTCGGGATCGCGTTGGTAATGGACAAAGTTGAATGTCCTGCGGTCGAAGCGGTCAAGCCCGTTGGCGGTACCGATCCACAAGATCCCATTCCTGTCCTCGTAGATCGAATAAAGGATGTTGGACGCGATGCTGTTCGGTTTCTTTTCATCGTGCTGGTATCGGATGACCTGCCCGGTGGACCATGTCAGACGGTTCAAGCCGGTGCCGAAGGTGCCGATCCATGCATACCCTTCAGAGTCCACATGGATGGGAAAGACAAAATTCCCGCTTAACGAATTTGAGTTCTCAGGGTTGTGCCGGTAATAGGCAAAGTTATCGCGCAGGCGGTCGTATTTGTTGACACCGTCGCCATACGTCCCAAACCACAGCACGCCGCCGCGGTCTTCGTAGATGGCAAGGATGAAGTTGTTGCTCAGGCTTTTTTCATAGGATGGATCATTCACGTAATGGATAAAGCGTCCGCCTGCTTCACTCAGGCGATCGAGTCCGTTGTTCGTGCCAACCCATAGGTTGCCGGTGCTGTCTATTTGCAGGGCATTAACCCGGTTTCCCGCGATGCTTTGCGGGTCATTATCGGAATGGGTGTAGCGTTTGAACTGACCTGTGTCGGGGTCGAAGCGGTCCAGACCAAGCCAGGTACCGACCCACAAGGTCGAGTCGCCGGCGTCCAAAATAGCTGTGATGTGGTCGTTGCTAATCGAATTGACATCTTCCGGGTTGTTTTGGTACGGTGTGAATGTTTTGCTTTGCGGATCGAACTGGTTAAGACCGCCAGAGGATGTGCCGATCCATAAACGCCCGCGGTTATCCTGCAGAATGGCGGTGACGCTTTTTCCGGTCAGGCTGTCCGGCTCAAATGGATTGTAGGAATAGCGCGTAAACGCCCCGTTCTTGTGATCATAGAGATCGAGACCTTGTTCGGTTCCGATCCAGAGGTTGCCGTTGTTATCCAGATAAAGAACGTTGATGTGGTCATCGCTGATGCTCGACGGGTTCTCCGTATCGTTACGGAAGAGTGTGAACTGTTCCGTGCGCGGGTCGTAACGGTTTAATCCGCCCTGCCGCGTGCCGATCCACAGGTAACCATCCTTATCCTCCACGATGGCTGTGATCCATCGGTCGCTCAAGCTGTTGAGGGTGTCGGGGTCAGGTTTGAAGGTCTTGAAGGCGTAGCCATCGTAGCGGTTGAGCCCATCCTCCGTGCCGAACCACAGGAAGCCGGTGCTGTCTTGGAAGATGACGCGTACCGAATTCTGGGATAGCCCCTGCTCGATGCTGATGTGGTCGAAACGCAGGACACAATTGCACACCTCCGGCAGGGAGACGGGGGAGACCCGGTTCGGGGCTACAGGGAGGCTGTTCGCGGCGGAATCAGCCCTGGGTGTCGCTGGAAGCGGGTTCCCGCTCCCGCAGGAGGCGAGCACGAACGCGAAGAAAAACCCCATTAATAAGTGGGAGAAGGCTCGGTTCATCCTTCTACTCATACCTACAGTATAGTACATCTCGTCCCATTGTATTCACTTGTCAAACGATTCCACCCCCTTCCCCCGAGGGGTTTTTACTCATCCATTGCCATAAGCAAAATGTGGACGTGTCATCCTTCATGTGGGGATGTCAAATCATTGTCTGGTGTCGTGAGAAACACATATCTGGGCGGATGTTCAATTCCTTCCCGGAACGTATGATGTGAGCAGATTGGCAAGGCTGATCTTTGCTTTCGAAATAAATTCTCCTCACAGAAAGCAACGCAAATGGAAAGTGAGGCGGATACTGGGGCTACGCAACCTGGTTCCGCCTCCCTCCATGACTTATACATACGGAGGTGGTCTGCATTGGACAAAAACCGTTTTTCTCATCCCATATCAATGAATCATTTCAAGGAGAGCAGAAAATGAAAATCAAGAATATTGCAAGTTTGATTGGTCTTTTGGTGGTGGTAAGCCTTGTACTTGGCGCTTGCGCGCCGCAACAGGCAACGGAAGCCCCCGTCACCGAAGAACCGTCTGGTGTTGATGTGCAGGCTCCTGTTGTTACAGAAGCCCCCGCAACGGAGGCACCTGCTGAGCCAGCCACCACCCGCACTGGCGCATGGGTGGATGAGATCGTATTCACAT
>DATIUT010000073.1:0-15287 GCA_035466615.1 Anaerolineales bacterium
CCTTAAAGTGAGAAGTGGATTGTGTAAAGCAGATACAAAACAGACGCTGTTCGTACGAACAGCGTCTGTTTTGTATCTGCTTTACACAATCCACTTCTCACTTTAAGGCGTCTGGTAAAAGGTTCCTGTCTGCAACAGCGACATATCGTTCACGGACTGTGCCGCGAGCATTTGTGCCTGTCTCGCAAGATTGGTCGAGTCAGCCAAAATCTTGAGCGCATATTCGGGGTTGTGGAAGCCCGTGCTGTTCTCGGCAGAGACGAAGTCCCACATGAACTGTGCCTTGCGGTGCAGGTTGCGTGCCTGGTTCAGCAGTTCCTGATCGGCATTCGGGTTTGCCGCAGCGAGCTTGATGGCGTTGATCGCATCCACGATCGCATCTTCTGTATTTTGTTTGGTTGTGGCGACCTGGTCCTGGATGGCATTCACGCGGCTGACAACATATTCGCTGTCAGTGTGGCACTGTCCGCAAGCCAATTCAGGGTTGAGCAGGGGACTATGTACATCGTGCGTGGAATACTTCGCCGCGCCTTCACGGACGTAGGGCATGTGGCAGTCCGCGCAGGAGACGCCGGCGTTGTAGTGCGTGGAACCTGCAGTGAAGAACTCATATTCAGGATGCTGCGCCTTGAGCATGGGAGTGCCTGCTTCGGGGTATTCCCAGTCCTTGAAACCGGCTTGTTCGTAGTATTCGATGATCTGGTTGATATCAGTTCCGTTAGCCCACGGGAAGGTGAGATATTTGCCATCGCCCTTGAAGTAATACTCCACATGGCAGTTGGCGCAGACAACCGTGCGCATCTCCTGGCGGGTGAATGTTTCCCAGTCCTTACCCTGCGCTTCGAGCGCTTCCTTCAAGGCGGGGTTGGTGACGATCAGGCGCATGGTCTCGGCTTCGTGGCAGTTGGCGCAGCCGATTGAGTTGTTGATGTTTGGCGTCATCTCGTTGAACGACATCTTGTCGTAGGCTTCCATGCCCATCCCTGTCCACAGGCCCGGGTTGTCGGAGGATTTGCACGAATAACAAGTTGCGGGTGTGTGCTTCGGATCCTCGTCGTTGAGGTTCAGGCGCTTTGTAGCGCGCACATCGTCGAGAGCGTTCACGTGACCGCGATCGTCGTTATAATCCTTGCTGAACGGATACCCTGCGAACAAAATCACCTGGCGCGGGTCGCGTTCGAGCCATGAGAATTGTGACGAACCGCCGTAGGTCGTATCGATATTGTTCGTTTCCGTCTTCATGAATGTGGTGTATTGGTTGGGGAAGTTCACGCCCCATTTTTCTGAATCGGGCTCCATGGGAGCGATCTCGACCAACGGTTGGAAGGATCTTTCCTCCACAGGCTGATTCTTCATAAAGACCAGCACCCCTGTCAATGCGACGGCAAGCAGGATGATGATGCCGACCAGTATGAATGTTGTATATTTCTTCATAAGTGATTCTCCTTGTGTGGGTCAACGGCTTCTGCCCTCGACGGTGCCCTTTGCGATAGCATCCCGGGGGATACCGCCGAGGACGGCAGTTGAGCGTTTATTTTGTCGGATAGAAATTCGAGTCCTGATAAGGAACGATGGATGCGCCGCGCGGTCCATGTGCAACATTGCGGTGACATTCCCAGCAATAGCGTTCGAACGGCTGTGCTCCCATCATGATTGTCTCGACCGATTCCTCGTGACAGTGGATGCAATTCTCCTGGATGATCTCCTTCGAATGTTCGTTCGCACGGATCACCTCTGGTGTTTGCCCTGTGCTGAACACATACACATCGTGCATGCCCTGTCGTCCCTTTTCGATGTAATAGTTCACAATATTATTGTGGGGCAGGTGGCAACTCGAACATTCCGCCCAGGGCTGGTGTGCACTGTGATAATAATTCTCGTACATCGAATCCATCACATGACAATTCGCACAAGTCTCAGAAGCCGTGCCGGCATAAGCAGGCATATCGGTCACGGACACAAAAGTTCCCAGTGCTATGACCGCCGCCGCAATTGCAATAAAGAGTGGATTTCTCAGCATAGTTTCCCTTTTTGGAAATTAATCTTTCGCAACTATATCTGACTTCCTAAAAATTATATGTGACTTTTATCACAATTATAAGAGGAAGATTAATTCTGAAATAAAGATAAACTTACTCCAATATCGACGATTAATGAAACGACAATCATCCTTGTTTGGGTGTGATCCCGCATCTCTCTTACCGATACCTGATTTAACCCATTTGGCCTTTTCTTCACTTTCATCGTTTCCGACTTCGTGTCATCTATGTAAATCATGTACAAGCATAGGATTTACCCAAGACGCCAATTTTTCGTGAGTTCGCCAAGGCTTCTTATGGTTCTCCGTGGCTTGACGGTTAATTCTGTGTAAGCCCTTAAACAGAGTGAAACTACCCTGTATGAATAGGGGAGAATGCATCTAACTGCATCCACCCAGCCCGCCTACAATGGGAGTGTGTCAAAAGGCGCGTTTTCTTCAAAATGTTTTTGCACACAAAGTTTACTTTAAAAGGAGAATGAAGAATGAAAAAGTTAGCATACGTACTATCCCTGATCGTGATCGCTTCGATGTTGCTTGCCGCGTGCGGCGGCGCACCCGAACCGACCGAACCCCCCGCTCCAGAGCCAACTGAAGCCCCTGTCGTGGCAACCGAACCCCCGGCTCCCACTGAACCGCCTGCTCCTGCCTGGACTGCCCCCGAAGGCGCGCTGGTTGCCTATCCCGCCGATGCTGCTCCCGTTTTGGATGGTGTCGCTGATGACACCGTTTGGGCGGGCGCGCAGGGAACCGTTGTCTCTGTCGCCGGTGGTTTCAATGACTTCAGAACCGATGTCACCCTTAAGTCTGTTTACGATGGCGATACCGTCTACTTCCTGATGACCTATGCCGACCCCACCGAATCCTTCTTCCGCTCGCCGTGGCAGAAACAGGAAGATGGCACATGGAAACAGGTCAAGGATCCAAACGATAAAGGCGGCGACAATAACACTGTTTACGAAGATAAATTTGCCATGATTTGGCCCATCAACAACAGCATCGCGAACTTCGAAACCGCCGGTTGTTTCGTAGCCTGCCATGCCGGTGAAAATTCCGATGTCAAACCCTATGGCAACAAATACACGTCCGCCGAAGGTGAATTGGGCGACATCTGGCACTGGAAATCCATCCGCAACCTTGGTCAGATCGACGATCAGTATCTCGACTGGACCCGCTTCGATGCTGAAAAGGCAAAGGAAGCCGGACGCAAGAGCGATGCGAAGGAATCTGGTGGATACGCCGATAACTTTGCCTCCATGCCCGATCCTGCCGATGCGACCAAGACGGTTCCCGACAAGACCAAACCCGGCTTCACCTCTCCGAACATTGACATGACGACAGGCGCTCCCGGCTACATTCTCGACAGCGAGAAGGTTGCTCTCGATCAGGCCGCTCTTGATGCTCTTCCAGTTGGTTCCTATATCCCTGGAATCATTAAATCTGCGATCGTTGGCGACCGCGGTAACATCTCCGCCGCATGGAAATGGGAAAATGGCGTCTGGACGATCGAGTTCAGCCGTACTCTGACTACCGGCTCTGAAACCGATGTGCAGTTCTCCGACCTGACAGCCGTGTACCACTTTGGCGTCGCGGTCTTCGAGAATGCCCAGGTCCGTCATGCTTTTCAGACGGGTGCAACCCCGTTCGCCTTCATGCCGAAGCCATAAAAATAAATTGAATTGATGTAACGGAACCCGAATCTTTTGCTTCGGGTTCCTTATTTTTTATTCTTTCCCCATGCGGTCATACAAGTGGTGCTCATATGCATAAGCTGCCAATTCGATGCGATTGTTCAAATGTAGTTTTTCGAACATATTGCCCACATAATTTCCCACCGTCTTTTCACTAAGGTTTAACAAAGCGCCAATCTCTGCATTGGTTTTACCTTTTGCCAGATGGGTTAACACGTCCATTTCCCGGTCGGAGAGTTCTCGGAACGCGTCTTCCTCGGCTTTTCGTTCCGCTTCACGGACGCGCGACAACAAACGCGCGGTTGTGGCCGGATCAAGCAACGCTTCCCCCCTGGCCGCCGCCCGGATGGCGCGTAATAACTCCTCATTCCCGACCTGTTTCAAAACGTAGCCCACCGCGCCCGCTCTAATCGCCCGCACGACCAATTCGTCATCGGCGAAGGATGTCAGCATCACTACTTTGCTGTTTGGAACCAGACGTGTCACTTGAGCAGTCGCTTCGATGCCGCCTTCACCGGGCAGGCGGATGTCCATCAGTATGACATCAGGCAAGGATGTTCCCGCGGCTTTTACGGCAGTAGCGGCAGTATTGGCTTCGCCAATCACTTCCATATCGGGCTGGTCGTTGAGCAAGGTCATCAATCCCAAACGAACAATATCGTGATCGTCCACGAGGAGGATGCGAGTTTTGGCCATGGTCTATTGATCCACCCACGGAATAGTGAGTGTAACAATTGTACCCTTGTTGTTGGTAAAAGTCAGATTGCCGTTCAGCAGGTGTGCGCGGTCACGCATGTTCCGTAAACCGTACCCGGCTTTGGGTTCTTCCGGGATGCCAATGCCATCGTCCTTGATCTCGATTTGCAGTTGCGTGCCAAGATCAACTGCGCAAATTTCCACGTTTTTCGCCTGCGCATGCCGGGCAGTGTTTGCAAGTGATTCATTTACAATGGCAAGCACATGGCTGGAACGCAAGGGGGAAAGTGACTTGCTTTTCAGTAAATCCGTTTCCAGCGTGATGTTGACCATTGATGTATAGTGAGGATTCTCCGCCATTTGCTGGAGAAGAGTCGGGAGGGATTCAGTTTGGGTGGCTGAACCAGCATGAAGTTCCGAAAGGTTGCGTCGCAAATCGGCAATGGCGTCGTTCAGGACGATGACCGATTTATCCAACCGCGCGCCGATCTCGCTTTGTGAGGCTGCCAGCCTCGAAGCGGATTCGACCAACAACCCCGCGGTATAGACCTTTTGAATCGCGCCGTCATGCAGTTCACGCGCCAGCCTCTCACGCTCAGCGATGATGATTTGATGTTGTTCAAGTGCCTCAATGCGGCGTTCTGTTTCCACATCGAAAATTTCGAGCGCGCGGATCAATGCCACTGCAATCACCAGCCCCGTCAGCGAGCGAAAGACCAATGGGGGGGCGCCGAGAAAATTAGTGAAGGTGACTCGATTGACAATGTTGCCCGGGAAAAAATCCACCGGCGGAGGCACCAACCCTGCCAGCAGGGCGTAGATGCCCAGCGCAATGCCAGCCACCTGCAGGGTTAGCACAATGGACGGAACGTTCAAGGGTTTGATGCGAAGCAGGGTGTGGCGGCGCAGACCGTATGCCGCGAGCAAGCCACCGGGAAAACCGATGATGTAGCGGGCCAGCGCGTTTGCCGAATACCTCCACAATGTCCCGTCTGAAATACGGGATGGCAGGATAACGAAAGCGGTAATCAGCCATCCTGAAAAAAGGATTGTGGTCAGCCAGTGAAGCCAGTTTCTTTGTTTACCTGTGCCGAGAAGCGCCAGACCGAATTCAAAAAGAAAAATGAAGGATATAGCGAGTAATATCAGGTGGAGTATATAAAGGATTTGAACATATCCATTGACCAGGTAAACTTCCTGAAGCGGGATGAACAAGTCGCCCCATTCGTGGAAGGCATGGGCGATTCCGAATGCCGCCAGCCATCTGAGACTTCTTGCAAGGTCAAGCCGCGAACTCTGACGGGTCTGCAGGATGATGGCGAATCCAAGGATAAAGAAGACAAGCCCGTAGATAAAGTAGATGATGGACTGGTTGAGGTCGTAGAATTCGGCGAAGGTGATCACAGGGTGATTTTATATCATAATACTGTGCCAATTGCTTTACAGTAATTTCGCCCCATACGTTCGACCCTTCCACGTCACCCCTTTGCGCGTTACCACCCTCCACGCGGACGTGAGCATCATTGCGCCGAACACCCCTGCGCCAAGTGGGGTGGTCAACGTGTACCACGGTGAAATCTCCATCCGGGACGCGATTCTTGCGCGCATGTAGATTAGATATGCCCACAGCAACAGGGACTCGATGACAATTGCCGCAGCCATCCATCTTCCACTGTTCGCGTACCAGATTATTCCAAGCAAAGGCCACGCGGGGAGAATAGTGGACGCTATGAATGCAAGAAACGCGCCGAATGCACCCAGCCACAACAAGCCAGTCCGGTCACGCAGACCGAGATAGATGTTCTTTGTCCAGCCTTCCCACATCTCAGACAGGGAGGTGTACATGCGCGTCTTTGCCACTTTTGTGCCATCGGCAACAACCAGGCGATGACCATTCCATTTGACTCTTTCCGAAATGGCTTTGTCTTCCACGACGCTATTTTTTACACTTTCGTGTCCGCCTATGACATCGTAAATAGAACGTTTGATGAGGATGAATTGTCCATTGGCGATGGCATCCTTGCGTTTGGGGTCATTGACCTTGTGGGGCGAGAATCCCACCGAGAGGGCGGTCATCACCAGAGGCATGATCGTCTTTTCCCAGAATGAGCCAAGGATCTGGAAGGTCATGATGGTGAACATATCCGCTTTGGTTTCGAGTGCTTTGGCATGGCAGGATGAAAGTGCGTCAGGCGTCAGGAAGGTGTCTGCGTCAATGAAACAAAGCCATTCGCCGCGGGCAAAGGCGGAGGCTTGATACAAGGCATGGGGTTTACCGGCCCAGCCTGCGGGCAGGTTCGAACCGCTGATGGGGCGCAGGCGGGAATCGCGTGAGGCGATGTGAGCCAGGATTTGTGGAGTCGAATCCGTGGAGCGGTCGTCCAAAACAATGATTTCAAAGTTCGGATAATCCTGATTCAGAATCGCTTCCACACACGCGCGAATGTTGCGCTCTTCATTGCGTGCGGGAACACAAACCGAAATAAGCGGCGGGTCCGACGGAGGAGGCGCTGGCTCGACGATGATGTCGAGATGATAATGATTGTGGACCCAGTAAATAATAATAAAACCGCCGATGAAGAACGCGGTCGAGAGATAAAAACAGATCATGGGTCAACTGACGTGAATTGTGGAACCCCGCCCGGTCTTTTCGACTTCGATGCGCGTGGGGAAGGCATCCTTGAGTTCATCGAGATGCGTGATGACAAGAATTTTGGCGAAATCGTTTTTGACGAGGTTGATTGCTTCGATCAGGCGCTGGCGTCCCTGCGCGTCCTGTGAGCCGAAGCCTTCGTCAATGACCAGCGTTTGCAGGCGCGCGCCTTTGCGTTGTGCAAGTATCTCTGAAAGCGCAAGCCGAAGCGCAAAGTTGACACGGAAGGCTTCACCACCAGAATACATTTCGTAATTGCGGATACCCGCTGTGTCGCTGATTTGGATGTCAAGTGTCTCTTTGAGATCTTCGCGCTTTTTATCTTTGTACTCCGCCTGGGTCACAAAGCGAATGGACATTTGCCCATCACTCAAGCGATCCAGCAGGTCATTTGCCTTTTCCTCAATCTGCGGCAATGCCTGTTCGATCAACAGGGCAGGGACACCGTCCTTGCCGAAGGCGCGTTCGAGCGTGCGGTGACGCGCGATCTGCTTTTGGAATTCTTCGCGTTCCTTTTCGAAGTCCCTTTTGCGGGTGCGTTGCGTTTTGAGAATATCCACGCGTTGTTGTGCGCCACCGAGTTCACTGCGGATTTTGTTCTCGTCCTCCCGCAAGCGGAACAGTTCACGCTCGGCATCTTCAAGATTCGGGGATTGTGATTCTGCCGACTCGAGATTGATTTTGGCAGTTTGGTATTCTGCCTCAAGATTTGCGATTTCAGATTTGCGATTTTCGATTTCTGATTCCAGACCGGTGATCTCCCCTTCGATCTGTTTGCTCACTTCCCTGGCAGATTTCAGGTTGCCATACTCTTCATCCACGCTTCGCAGTTCGTTTTCCTTTTTACGTGCTTCATCATGCGCGGAAGCGTCGTATCCAAGCTTGGTGAGTTCCTTGTCGAGTTTGGCGAGTTGCTTTTGTTCATCGCTGGCGTACTTGCCGCTCTCCAAAAGTTTTTCCACTTCCTTTAAACGTTTTTTTCCTGTAATCTCCCAGTCTTTTGCAAGGGACTGCAATCTCTCCGTGCGTTCGGCGAGTTGGGAAACTTCGCTGGCATATTTCACGCGGTCATTTTCGGCGGAAGTTAGTTGCTTGATCTGTGTTTCGTGATTGGCAATCTGTTTTGTGATATCGGTTGTGTCTTTTTGATTGGCGCGATAGCGGTCGCCCTTATCTTTGCCTTCGGTTTCCAATTGTTTGAGCGTGGACTTGCGATGCTTCTCGCTCAACTCCTGACCACACAACGGACAGGTCGCGCCGTCCGCAGACTTGAGCGCTTCGATCCGCTCTTTGAGCTGATTCATCTCGACTTTCAGAGTCTCGTTCTCGACCTTCATCGCGGCCTGGCGTTCGCGTGCCTCGTTGCGTTTGGCTTCCAATTCGATGCGCTCAGTAACTTTGGCTTCGGCATCTTTTAAAGCCTTTTCTGCCTTTTCAATATCCTTTTTCAACTCACTGATTGCTGATGACTGGCTGCTAATCTCCTCTTCCTCAACCAGCAAAGAGCGCCTTTCTTCATCCAACCGCGCTTTCTCAACGGCGATCTTCTCCAACAGGGGGGCGCGGTCCTTTTCATGTTCGCGGAATTGCGAAGCGGTTTGCTCCCACTCTTCCAGCTCTTTTCGGATTTTTTGCCATTCTTTGTAATCGGACTCGATCTCCTTTGCGCGATCCACGAGATCGGTGTAGGAGGCGCGGTCGGTTTGTTTGGCAGCGAGCCGGGTCTCCAGTCCCGCGAGAGCCGTGCGTGAGCGTTCGAGCCCGGCCAGCAGGGTGAAAGTCAGTTTGCGTTGTTCGTCCAGTAACGCCGCGTTCTTCTTGATGCTCTCCAAAATGGATTCCTGCGCGGCGCGGGCAGTCGTCAATTGTTTGAGACTGGCTTCGAGTTCAGCCACACTCGCTTTGCGGATTTCCTCTTCGCCGAGTTCCGCGTCGATCTCCGCGATGCGACCTTCGATCTCATCCACTTCGCGTTCGATGGCCTTGCGTCTTTCGGCAGTGCGGTTCCTGTATTCCTCCCAGGCTTCGAGGCCAAGAATGTTGCTCAGCACTTCCTTGCGTTTGGCGGCGTTCTGTTGTGTGAACTGATCGGCCTTGCCCTGCAAAAAGAAGGACGCATTGACGAAGGTCTCGTAATCAAGCCGCAGTGTTTGTTGGATGCGTGCTTGGGTGTCACGGGTGACCTTTTCAGTGAGGGGTTTCCATTCATTGCCGTTCTTGATCTGAAATTCGAGCACCGTGCTTTTGTTGCGCGGCAATGTGCGTTGCACACGGTAGGTGTTACCCTCGTGTTGAAATGTGATCGCCACTTCTGCGGCTTTGACATCCTGGTTCAAGTTGATGACGTCGCTGCCTTTGCCGCGTGCTTCACCGAACAGACTCCATGTGATGGCATCGAGCAGGGATGATTTGCCCGCGCCATTATGACCCGAGATGCAGGCAAGGTCGAATGTGTTGAAATCCAGTTCAACTGTATCGCGATAGGAGAGGAAGCCAGAAATACGGAGATGGATGGGAATCATAATGTAGTGATGGATTATAATCTACCCACCATGCCCGAAGCTTCGAACCCCATTGCGCGCCGCCGCCTGATTCTGATTTCCATCATCCTTGCAACCATTCCTTGTTATTGTCTGGGGGGAATTGCCGTCGTGCTCGCGCCTGACTCTTCCCCAACGGCAACCCCGACCGAAACGACCTTTCTCACAGCGACGGAACCGCTTCAGATCCCGACCTCAAGTCCGAATCCCGCCATTATTTCCGCTACTCCGTCTGCTACACCTACCATTACCCCGTCACCGACGAATACACCCACGCCTACTTCAACTTTCACCCTCACGCCTTCGTTGACTGCGACCATCTTCGTTCCGCCGAGCAATACCCCGACAAACACGGCGACCCATACGCCCTCGTATACTCCATCCTCAACATTTACCCCGACGAATACATTTACACCAACCCAGTCTTTTACTCCGATCACACCTTCAAACACCCCAACCTCCTCCCTCACTCCATTCCCCACCCCATAACATATGACAGATATCCTCCCATTCCTGAAATCGCTGATCTCGGTATCTGGCTTATCAGGGCATGAAGCGCCCGTTGCCCGGCTCATCGAAGAAAAGTGGCGTACGCTTGTGGACGAAACAAGCATCAGCCGCGTCGGCTCTCTGCATGGACTCAAAAGAGGCTCGGGTAAATTGCCGCATCCTTCCGTGATGATCGCCACACACATGGATGCCATCGGTATGGTGGTTTCAAAGGTCGTGGATGGCTTCCTGCACATTACGAATGTCGGCGGTATTGACGTGCGCGTTCTGCCTGGCGCAGAAGTGACCGTCCACGCGGGTAGTGGGGAGGAGTTACCTGCCGTGATTGCGATGCCGCCTGCGAGGTTTTTGCCTGAATCAGAAGGGGATGGAGTTGTAGCAATCAAGCATCTGCTTGTGGATACCGGCTTGACACAACGCGAAGCGGAAAAGAAAGTGCATGTGGGAGACCTGGTCTCGTTTGCGAATGAACCGATGGAATTGGCTGGAGATGTCATCTCCGGTCATTCACTGGATAACCGTGCATCGGTCGCGGCGTTAACGGTCTGTCTGGAGGAGTTGCAGGGCAGGAGTCATGTCTGGGATGTGTGGGCGGTGGCAACAGTCCAGGAGGAGACGAATTTTCTGGGTGGGTATACGTCCGCTTTCCAATTGCGGCCGGATATCGCCATCGCTGTTGACGGGACATTTGCAAAAGGTCCCGGGGCGAACGGGTGGCAGACCTTCCCGATGGGCAAGGGAGTCGGTCTGTGCATTGGTCCAAATATGCACCCCTTCTTGCACAAGAGACTCAAGGAAGTGGCGGATAAATTTGAGATCCCGTGGTTCCTGGATGTGACACCTGCCCATTCTGGCACGGATGCCTACCCAATGCAGACGACGATGGAGGGAATCCCGACTGCACTCGTTGAATATCCATTGCGTTACATGCACACGACGGTTGAGGCTGTTTCCGTGAAGGATATTCAGCGTGCCGGACGTTTGCTTGCCGAATTCGTTGCCTCTCTTGAAGCAGATTTTGTTGATACGATCGTTTGGGAATAAATTCATGCCATCATTCGGGAACACACAACTGAAACTACTCGAAAAACTTTGCAACGTCATCGCGGTTTCTGGTGATGAAGGTGAAGTGCGCAAGATCGTTCTCGAAGAAATCAAGCCCTACGCGGACGAGGTCAGGGTGGACGCGATGGGCAATGTGCTGGCGATCAAGCACGGGCGGGGAACGAAGCGTGTGAGGGTCATGTTGGACGCGCACATGGATGAAGTCGGCTTTTTCATCGTTGCGGATGAGGGCGAGGGAATCTATCGCTTTGAAACAATCGGGGGAATCGATATCCGACATTTGGTGGGCAAACAGGTCCTGGTCGGCAGGGAGCGCGTTCCCGGCGTGATCGGCGGAAAGCCAGTCCATTTGATGGAGGGCGATGAGGCAACACGCAAAGTGCCGCTGGACGCATTGCGTATCGATGTGGGCCTTGGCGGAAAAGTGAAGGTTGGCGACCGTGCCGGGTTTGCCACGAAATTCCGCCGCGCAGGTCCCTCCATCATGTCGAAGGCCATTGATGACCGCATCGGTGTTGCCACGATGATTGAGTTGCTGAAGCGCGCGCCCTCGAATATTGACCTGTGTGCGGCGTTTGCCGTTCAGGAGGAGATTGGCTTGCGTGGCGCGAAAGTAGCGGCGCAATATTTCAAGCCTGATATGGCAATTGCAATCGATTCAACCCCTGCATACGACCTGCCCGTGTATGACGACAGCGAGAATATGAGTTACAACACGAGACTCGGATTTGGTCCCGGGATCTATATTGCGGACGGTTCGACTCTTCACGACCCACGGCTTGTCCGCTTCCTGAGTGAAGTTGGTGACGCTGAGAACATTCCATATCAATTCCGTCAGCCCGGTGGAGGCGGCACAGACTCGGGCGCGATCCAAAAGGCATTGGCAGGGATTCCAACGGTGTCTGTTTCCGTCCCGCATCGTTACACCCATTCCCCGCTCAGCATCTCCCGGGTGGATGATTGGAGGAATACGATCCAATTGCTTCACAGCGCATTGAAGAGGATTACCCCGGCGCTCATTGCGAATCGTCAGTCATTTTGATTCCTTGTTTACCAATTACTTTAAAGGTGTTTCATGAAAGGTCTCATTGCCCTCGTTGGCTCCGGTGAATACCTTCCAGTCATGGAAGATGTTGATCGTCACCTGCTTGCCAGCCTGAACCTGAACGGACGCAGACCGCGCGTGGTCTGTCTGCCGACTGCCGCCGGGCAGGAAGGCGATGAAAGCGTGAATCGTTGGTCGCGCATGGGCGTGGAACATTTCCAGAAACTCGGCGCAGATGTGATGACGCTTCGCATCATCGACAAAACCTCCGCAAATGATGAGCAGTTTGTACCTTTACTCGAAAATTCCAACCTGATCTACTTCTCCGGTGGCAACCCAAATTATCTGCGCGAAACCATGAACGGCTCGCGTGTCTGGAGTGCAATGCAAAAAGCCTGGAGTAATGGCGCGGTCTATGCGGGATGTTCCGCCGGGGCGATGATCCTTGCAAAGCGGATTCCATCCTTTCGCCTGTTTGGAACGATAGAAGGCTTTGGCATCGTCCCTGCACAATTTGTCATTCCGCATTTTGACGCCATTCCTGCCATGTTCAAGCCCTTGACCTTTGCCTTGACTCGTCAACTCAAGGATGGTGAACTCATGATCGGAGTGGACGAAGACACCGCACTCGTCGGCACGCTTGGAGGCGAATGGAAGGTAATGGGACGGGGCAGGGTGCATGCCTTTACAAATGAAGGTGAACGGATTTATGAAAGCGGTCAAACACTGTTTCTCTAAATTTGCTCGAGCCGCTGTCCCCGGCGGCGAATGCAGAAAACATAAGGATAAATATCCAACATGAAAAAACTTCTCAAGCGACTCACCGAAACTTTCGGGCCCTCCGGCTACGAAGATGAGGTACGCAAACTTGTGCGGGCGGAGGTCAAACCACTCGCCGATGAGATCAAAGTGGACGCGCTTGGCAACCTTATCGTCCACAAGAAGCCGACCAAAGGATCGAAAGACACGAAGAAGGTCATGATTGCCGCCCACATGGACGAAATCGGTCTCATGGTCAGTCACGTGGACGAAAAGGGATTCGTCCGCTTCTCACCGATCGGCGGCGTGTTCAGGCGCTATGTACCCGGCGGACGTGTCCGCTTTTTGGACGGCACACAGGGCGTGCTGGGATATGACAACCTGAGCAACGTCAATGATCTCCCGACCCTTGACAAGGTCTATATTGATGTTGGCGCCGCAAGCAAGAAAGATTGTCCCGTCAAAGTTGGTGATGTTGCCGCGTTCGACCGTCCGTTCATAGAAATGGGAGATCGCCTTGTCGCCAAATCCATGGATGACCGCGTCGGTGTGTTGGTTGCCATCGAAACCCTGCGCGCGCTCAAATCTGCGCCGCATGATATTTACTTTGTCTTCACCACTCAAGAAGAGGTTGGTGTGCGCGGTGCCATCACGTCCGCATATGGCGTTGACCCTGATGTTGGTATTGCGCTGGATGTCACACCCACCGGCGACACACCCAATGCCCTCAAAATGGAAATGGCGCTCGGTAAAGGTCCATGTATCAAGATTCAGGATGTCGGTGCGATCTCCGACCCGCGTGTAGTGCAATGGATGATTCGCACTGCGGAGAAAAATAAAATCCCGTTCCAGCGCGAAGTGCTTCTACTCGGCGGCACAGATGCACGCGCCATTCAACTCACGCGCGCCGGTGTGCCCGCGGGTTGTATCTCCATCCCCGTTCGTTATGTTCACTCACCTTCTGAAATGGTGGATTATTCCGATGTGCAGAATTCGGTCAAACTTCTGACCGCTCTTCTGCGCACACCGATTGATCTGGGATGATGTTTCATATCTTACGGATCGCGCATTTTTCACTGATCCTGTTGCTTGTTGGATGCTTGCCTCTCGCACCGCTTCTCGCCACGCCGACGCCTGGTACCGTTCCACAAGCCACATCCATACCTCACGCGACTCCCACCGCCACCGCACCTGTGACGGCGGATCAACTGCGCCTCCTGCGTGTTTGGCTCCCTCCACAATTCGATCCAGATGCCGGGACTCCCTCCGCTGAATTGCTAAAGCAACGCCTTCAGGATTTTGAAAACAAATACCCGGACATCCAGATCGAAGTCCGCATCAAATCGGATGCGGATATCCAGAACACGTTGTCTGTCACGAACAACGCCGCGCCAGAAGCCATGCCAGACCTGATTGCGCTGTCCTATTCGGATATGCAGACCACGGCATCCGCCGGTTTCCTGCATCCGTTTGAAGGGTTGACGACCGTTTTGCAGGATCCGGACTGGTACGCCTTCGCCCGTGAATTGGGACATTTCAAAAACACCGAATTTGGCATACCTTTTGCAAGCGATGTTCTACTGACTGTTTATCGTCCCGCCGTTTTTGAGGCGCCACCCTCCACATGGGAAGCACTTTTCAAATCAGGGACATACATGGTCTTTCCAGCCTCCGACCCACGTGCCTTTTTCTCGCTGTCCCTATATCTGTCAGAGGGTGGGCAACTCGTGGACGATCAAAGTGCGGTCATGTTGAGCGAAGAAGCACTCATCCGTATGTTATCCTTTCATAAGCAGGTAATCGAAACGGGAACCGTCCTGCCGTTGATACGTGATTATCAAACCGATGAACAGTCCCTTCAGTTCTACCGTGAAGGCAGGGCGGACCTGGCCGTGATCTGGGCGTCCAGCGATATGCAGACTCAAAGCGGAAGCTACTTTCCGTTATTGGGGTTGGATAATACCCTTTACTCGCTCGGAGACGGCTGGGTTTGGTCACTGGCAGGCTCCCATGTGGAGAACCAGCCTTTGGCTGTGGAACTGGCTTCATATCTGGTTGACAGTAGCTTTATGGCCGACTGGACACGCGCATCCGGCTATTTGCCAACCCGTCCACAGGCATTGAATATGTGGGAGGATGAAGAGTTGAAAATATCAATCAACGAGGTTCTTCAATCTGCACATCCAATACCACCTGATGATGTGATGTTTGTTGTGGGGCCTCTATTGCAACGGGCATTGATCCGCATCTTTAATGGCGAACAGCCCGAAGTCGTGGCGCGAAGCGTGAT
>DATIUT010000074.1:0-16595 GCA_035466615.1 Anaerolineales bacterium
GATAAGTTAAAGGGCGGTTTGTTTGAAAAGATTCGCAAACTTGCCCCATTGATCATTCCCGTCACCATGCAGTCCACTGTAACTGGCGAGGAAGTGATCGACGCAATGGATTTGCGCGCCTTTGGCACGGCACCGCGCACATGGCTCAAGGATTTGCATTATGCCCAGCGCGATTACATCATGATCGGTTTTGGGGTGGTTATATTCATTACGTGTTGCATATTGAAGTGGGGATTCGGCGTCGGCGGGTTCTTCGTGCCGGATTTCTTTTTGAACGCTTTGGTCGGTTAAAAATGGTAGTCCATGATGAAAAATCGCCTCTTCACGAGACGATTTTTGTTTTGGGAGTCCATTACAAATCCGGATCTAGTGCTTGTGCCGCGGGTAGATTTCGCCAGCTTCAACTCTTACCTTCAAATGATTTTCCTGCGGAGGAAAGGTGCAGGTGGCGTAGTCGGTGAAGGCACAGGGCGGGCTGTAGGCTTTGTTAAAGTCAATGAACACTTTGCCGTTGTCGTGCGCGTCGGTGTAGTGATAGCGCCCGGAAGGATATGTGGGGTTGCCATTTGTCTCATCCATGAATTGGATCCACAGACGGTGATCGGGCAGTTCGCTTACGATCAGTTCGTATTTCTGCCCGTTCAATTCGAAGGCGACAT
Organism: Anaerolineales bacterium; assembly: GCA_035466615.1. Lineage (GTDB taxonomy): Bacteria > Chloroflexota > Anaerolineae > Anaerolineales > Villigracilaceae > Defluviilinea. Next base: position 660 of record DATIUT010000074.1, read on the forward strand.
ACCCTTCCATGCGTTCGTCGAGGATGGCGCCGAGGATATCGGGCATTTTTACGATCTTGGGCGTTTCATAACGGATATAGGTCGCAGGGACGCGTAATTCCTCTTTGATCGGATACCACTCACGGGTTGGGAAAGTACGGCGTTGCTCCCTTGTGTTATCCCACAAGCGGATGCCGACTCCCTTCGAGCGGCGTACAACCACCATGCGCATGTCACTGAATGTGATAAAACTTGGCACATCCTCCTGGTCGGCATCGAGCAGGGCGGTCCTTGTCGCCATGCCGTTGACTTCGACCGGCAGGTTCGCTTCGACAGTCAATGTGACGTTGTTGCCGTCGAATTCGAATGTGCCGAGCCGTTCGGGGGCACGCGCGGGCAGAAGGATGTCGCTATCGCGGGAGGAACCAATGATGTTCCCGCCCTTGCGAAGCCAGAACAAGCCTGCCAATGCCAGCCAGCCATTTTCACGGCGCAGGTTGGTGTCCACCTCCTGCCGCCATTTGAGCACATTATTCACATATTCTTCGTTTGCCATGATTTGTATTATATCCTCCCGAATGGGATCGCCGTTTGCAATTTTGTTATAAAAGCTGCGTCTTGATTACGGTCATATGGGATCATCCGCGGTACATCTCCCCTGCCTCCACCCGGAAGGGGAGGTTGTTTTGTGGGGGAGCGAAGATGCATGTTGCATATTCGGTAAAAGCACAAGGCGGGTTGTATGCGTAGTTGAAGTCAAGAATAACCCTGCCGTCTTTTACAGGCTCGGTGTAATAATATCGGCTCGGCGGATAAGATTCCTTGCTGCTGGTCAGGTCGCGGAATTTGATGAAGAGTTTACGGCCCTTTGTTTCGCTTGCGTCCAGTTTATATGTCCTGCCCTCAAAACGGAATGTAACATAACCGTCAATACGATCCTCGACCATTTCACCGAACGTATCGGGATGGTCCATGACCTGAATTTTTTTATAACGCGTATATCGCGCCAGGATGCGAAAATGCTTGTTGATCGGGAACCACTTGCGGGGTGGGAACGAGAAGCGCTCCTTCCGTTCGTTGTCCCAAATGCGGATTGCATATTTCCCGCCGTGCTCGTGGACGACCATCCGCAAAGTCTCCTCCCATGTGATGAAACTGGGCTTCGCCTCTTTGCTGGACTTTAGAACTACCTTCTGCGCCGCCCGGCCGTTGACCTTCACCCGCACCCCTTCTGCCACAGTAAAGCGGACAGTCCCGCCTTTAAGTTCTGCGATCCCCATGAACGTGGGTGCGCGTTCCGGCAAAATGACCTCGCACATTAGGTTTGAACCAACCAGGTTCCTGCCCTCATTCAACCAATACAAACCTGCCAGCGCCAGCCAACTGTTTTCACAGATAAGTTCGTCATGTTTCATCGTCTGCCACTGCAGAATTCCGTTTTCATAAACTTTTTTGGTTGCCATTGGAAATAATTATACTTGATGAAAAAGACTTCCGAGTGTTGAAATCCTCGGAAGTCTGCTGGTTTATTATTCTTCCAGTGTACTTATGTCGCCCTCGGGCAATCCCTGCGCTCTTGCCTTGAGCACACGACGCATGATCTTGCCGGAACGCGTCTTGGGAAGTCTGTCAATAATCTTTACTTCCTCGGGGCGGGCGATGGCTCCCATATGGGTGGCGACGTGCTGTCGGAGCTCTTCGGCCAGTTCGGCGGAGGGGGCGAATCCGGAACGCAAGAGGACGAAGCAATGGATGCCCTGCCCTTTGACCTCGTGCGGAAGTCCGATTGCCGCCGCTTCTGCAACTGCTGGATGACTGACCAGTGCTGATTCAACTTCAGCCGTCCCAAGCCTGTGACCGCTGACCTTGATCACATCGTCCACGCGACCGATGATCCAGTAGTAACCGTCCTTGTCGCGTTTGGCGGAGTCGCCTGTGGTGTATTTGCCCGGGTTCTTGGACCAGTATTGGGTCACGTAGCGATCCGGGTCGCCGTAGATTGTCCGCAACATGGAGGGCCACGGGTTCTTCAATACGAGATATCCTTCTGTATCGTCTGGGACGGGATTCCCATTTTCGTCCACGATCTCAGCTTCCTGTCCAAAGAACGGACGCGTGCCCGAGCCGGGTTTTAGCGGAACAACGGGAGTCGGCGTGATCATGAACATGCCGGTCTCGGTCTGCCACCAGGTATCCATGATCGGGCAACGTTCCTTGCCAATGACGCGGTAGTACCACTTCCAGGCTTCGGGGTTGATCGGCTCTCCAACAGTGCCAAGCAATCGTAAGGAAGAAAGATCATGTTTGTTGGGCCAGGCTTCGCCAAAGCGCATAAGTCCGCGGATGGCGGTGGGAGCGGTATAGAGAACGGTGATTCCATACTTTTCCACGCACTGCCACCAGCGGTTCGGGTACGGGTAGGTGGGACCGCCTTCAAACATGAAGGAGGTCGCGCCGTTGAGCAATGGACCATACACAATATAGGAATGTCCGGTCACCCAACCCGGGTCCGCCGCACACCACCAGCGGTCAGCGTCCTTGAGGTCGAATACATATTTCAATGTTGCATATGTGCCGACCATGTAGCCGCCGTGCGTATGAAGGATGGCTTTGGGCTTGCCGGTCGAGCCGGACGTGTAAAGGATGTAAAGCGGGTCTTCCGCATCCATCACTTCGGTGGGACATTTTCCGTTGGCAATGGGGAGCGCGCACAGGTCGTGATACCAGTGATCGCGTCCTGCTTCCATGGGCACATTCTCGTCCACACGTTTGATAACGACCACGTTCTCAACGCTTGGACAGCGCTTGATCGCTTCATCCACGGTCTTTTTGAGTTCAATGACCTTGCCGTTGTTGTAACTTCGGTCCATTGTGATGACGAGTTTCGACTGGCTGTCTTCGATGCGTCCCTGTAAGGCGTCCACGGAGAAGCCGCCGAACACCACGGAATGGATGGCGCCGATCTTTGCGCATGCCAGCATGGCGAAAACGATCTCAGGGATGCGTCCCATATAGATTGTGACGCGGTCGCCTTTGATCACGCCCATGGCTTTGATGATGTTTGCCATGCGGCTGACCTCGCGGTTCATGGCGAAATACGAGTAGGTACGATGGTCCTTGCCGTCTTCGCTTTCCCAGATCAACGCCAGTTTGTTCTTGCGATAGGTTTTAAGATGGCGGTCAATCGCGTTATGGACGATGTTCGTCTTTGCGCCGACAAACCATTGGAAGAACGGCTTGTTTGCGTCATCCAGTACTTTATCCCATTTTTTGAACCATTCCAGTTCTTCGGCCTCCGCCGCCCAGAAAGCCTGCGGATCCCTCAAGGCCTTCTCCGCCATTGCGTCCCAGTCCTGGGCAATCGCCTGAGCCACGACCTGCTCGGATGGATAATAAACTTCCCCTTCCATTTCCTTTTTTGTTTTAGCCATCATGATCACTCTCCTCTGAAAAAGATTCTGATGATTATTTTCTGAAAACAAACTTTAGGGTTGTATTAATCGTTAGGTTGGTGTGATTGTGTAAATTCCCGTGTCATTGCATAAGCACATAGGATCACCCCGCAAGGCAGAAGTCCTTCCAGTTGAAGTCCGTGTATCTGGCGGGACCGGAGAAGATGGCAAGGAACCGACCAGTCTAAAACAGGTCGCTGATGTGACTGCATAGAAGGTGCGTAATCCATGCTCCTCGAATTCTCCTTGGGTTGGAATTATAGGATATTTTGGCGAAATACTCAAATTTTGTGTCAAAACACCTAAACTTCACTAAAGTAACATCTGATAAGCCCTATTCGATCCAATCCAATATCTTGTGCCACGCACCCGCGAGAGGCAGGAACCATGGAAAGCCGTTGTACAGTCCCAGCGGCGCGCCGGGGAATTTGAGTTGCGCAAAGGGGTGTTCCTCGATGGTGCCTTTTACAATCGCTTCCGCGACGGTCCTGCCCAGATACGTTCCCATTGCCACGCCATGACCCGCATACCCGAGCGCATAATACATGCCGTTCTCTTCGCCGACATGCGTCATCATGTCAAAGGCAAAATCGAGCGTACCGCCCCAGACGTACTCCACCTTCACATTGCTTAACTGTGGATATACCTGTACCATCTCGCGTTGCAGGATCTCTGCGCTTCGCCGGATCGTATTTCCTGTTTCCGGGAAAAACGCCGCGCGCCCGCCGAAGATCAGTCGATTGTCCCACAGCCGAAAATAATTTAAGTAATGTTTGAAATCAAAGATCATTCGGTTCTTTGGGCTGAGTTCATGAGCGAGTTTGTCCGAAAGTCGTTCCGTCGCAATAATGAAAGACCCAATGGGAATAACCTTCCTTTGCAATTTCTTTGTGACATTTCCCGTATACCCGGCTGTTGCCACAAACACCGACTCCGCACTTATGGAGCCTCGTTCCGTTTCGACAAGGAAACGCTTCCCCCTCCGCCCAATCTTGTTGACTCGTGCCCGCGAATCCAATCTCGCCCCGGCCTTTTCCGCCGCCCTTGCAAGGCCTTTCACATACTGTGCGGGGTTCAACCCGCCGCTGACCTCATCCACCAGCGCACCATGATACAGAGTCGATCCGATCTCATTCCCCAACTCGTTTTGCGGAATCACCTTCACGTTGTGGTTGAACTCCCTTGCCATGAATTCAACCTCTCCCTTGAGCGCCTCATAATGCTGTGGTTTGTTTGCCGCAAGCAAATGGCCTGTGCGCGCAAACCCGCAGTCAATTTTTTCCTCTTTGACGATCTGTTCCACAAGGCTGACCGAATCCAACGAGCATTGGAACAATTGCCTTGCCAGGCTCTTTCCATATCTTTTGATGACGGTCTGCATGGGAAGTTTGAGACCGGTCAACGCCATGCCGCCATTGCGTGAACTCGCCCCCCAGCCGATGCTCTCTGCTTCGAGCACCACGGTGGTCACACCTTGTTTTGCCAGCGTGTACGCCGCGCTTAAGCCGGTATACCCCGCGCCGATGATGACAACATCCACTTTTTCCGGGAATGGGGTGATCGTGTTTGCCTCCCCGGGCATTTGGGTGGTAGTGAGCCAGTAATTATATTGGTTCATAATGATACTCCAGCCGCATTCCTTGGCGGCGATGATCGAATATGCGCCGAGGAACGGCGCTTAGAGCAAAATTGATTTCCAATCCAGTGCATGAATGGATTTGTGCAAGCGATGGTCATCTTCTACGATGTGATAGGTGAGGTTCTTGAAGAGTTTTTGTGCAATCTCGCGGACCGGCTCGAGCGGAACCACGTCATCCAACGTCCCGTGGATAATGATCGTTGGAACGGAAACAGGCTCGAGGTTCAGGTGGGAACCGAAGGGCGCACGCAGAAGAGCAGGGGCGAGCAGGACCAGCTTCCGCACCTGAGTTGGATGTTTGCAGGTGTAAACAGTCCCCATGAGCCCGCCAAAGGAGGAACCGATGAGAGTCCAGTTGCCTTGGTTCCCAAGAATGGGGAGGAGTTGAGTCATCCGCTCCTCAAAGGAACCCTTGAAGTCGGGGGTGAGGATGCCGGGAAACCATTCACGGAACTGGCGCGCTTTGCCGCTGTTGCTGTCGCTCTCAAGCCCGTGAAGGTAGATGAAGCGGCTTGTATCCATGCTTTATTGGTCAGAATGTTTCTGCATTTGAAAAATGATGACCTGTGCCAATGCCCCAACCACAAAGATGCCCGCGCTGGCAAGTGTCTTGGCTGTGCCATGCAGTGGTAACACTCCATAAATGAGGTAGGTGCCGATCAGGCAGGCTACAATGATCATTGCCCATTCGCCGAAGATGCCAATGATGACCGAACCAAGTACGCTTCCGACAACAAAGGGCAGAATGGGAATGACGAGGCTGTTCGGCGCATAAATTTCATTGAATATGAATCCACCGATAAGAAACCCACAGACGTAATACCCTGCGCGTTTGTCAATGACTGTAAGAACTGCACCCAGAACGGCGACCGCCACCAAAAAAGCGAGGTCCGCCCAGCCAGGCCAGGAGGCTGGAAGGAACGGGATGAGGCGTATTCCTATGAATGCCGCCATCACCGCAGCAAAGAGAAAACTGAGTTCACGTCCCAAAAAGAGAATTGCCGCCCCGGCAACACCCCTTAAAGCAATAAGATTCATGGCTTTTTCCTTTCTTGTTTCCTGTCGCGCAGGATTTCCCGCAGGCTTTTTTGCAGCTCCGCCGGCAGTTCGGGTGACATGCGCCTTAATGATACCGCCGGGAGCGGATTTTTTGTTTTCTTCACGATCTGTCCTAGGAAGAATACGGTCTCACCCGGGGATGCTTTGTATAGCGCAATGATCATTTCTTGAAGATCGAATTGTAACGCGGCAGGTGAGGCTTTGATGATAGGTTCGACAATATCGAGGATGGGGGGGAGGTTGTCGAAGTCTGGGGTGTTGATGAGTGGAACGAGCGCCTGTATGCCGTTGGACCACATGCGTTGACGCGCGGGATGCAGCCATTCTTTTACAAGAATGAGGAAAAGATCGGGTGTTTCGTTGCGTAGACGCGTGAGACTCGTGGTGAGCAGCGCGGCGCGTACCTCGGGATCTCGGACAGCTTGGGTCCATGCGGTGAGCCGCGCGAGGAGACGTTCCTCCTGTGGCGGGATTCTTCCGAGAAAAAATGCGGCAAGCAGGCGTGTTTCGAGCCAGCCTTCATCCCAGAGAGCATCCGCGAGTGCAAGTGCCTGGATGGGTTTGTTTTCAGCAACGGGACCCAATTCAGTTTCGATTTGTCGAAGTACGACAGGCGGTGTTCGGTAGGTGGGGAGGACAGACGATGGCGCCACACCCTGACTGCGTAACGTGCGGTTAACGTAGTAATCCAGTATCTCGCGGTGTTCGCGCAGAAACCCGGATGGCTGGTCGAAGAGGTCAGTCAGGTGTGCGGTCTGTTTTTTGAGTCGGGCGAGGTCAATGGCGGGCATAGGGAGGCATGGAAAGTTGGGGCACGAGATATCGTGCCCCAACAAATTTTAATACGCTCTGCCGAAAAGCACTTTTTTCTCGGCTTCATTGCCGCAGACGATACATTGGCCTTTGCTTTTGGGCTGTCCTTCAAGGGGGATGCACCGTGCGGTGGCTTTGGTATCTTCCTTGACCTTGGCTTCGCAGTCCTTGCTTCCACACCAGTAAGAGAAGGCCCATCCGTCCGCGACGACTTCCTTGAGTTCGTCGTAGGTCTTGGGGTCGTGGATGTTGGCATCGCGGTATTCGGTGGCGCGCTTGAGGAGTGAGTCGTGGATTTCGGACAGAAGCCTGCTCACGGTCCCGGCAAGACCCGTTTGTGAGACGAATGATTTGCCCTCACGCCCCGCGACATCCCGTCTTGCCAGCGCGACCGAGCCTTTTTCCACATCCTTCGGCCCGATCTCGATTCGTAAAGGCACGCCGCGCATTTCCCAGTCGTTGTATTTGAAACCGGGAGTGACGCCTTCGCGGTCGTCCACTTTGATACGGATGCCCGCTGTTTTGAGTTCTGCAAAGACCTTGTCCGCCACCTCCATGACTTTGTTCTTTTCGGCATCGCTCTTATAGATGGGGACGACGACCGCTTGAATGGGCGCGACCTTTGGAGGCATGACCATTCCTTGATCATCGCCGTGGGTCATGATGATCGCGCCGATCATGCGTGTGGATAAGCCCCAAGATGTGGTGTAGCAGTGTTCGAGCTTGTTGTCTTTGTTCAGGAATTGGATGTCAAACGCCTTCGCGAAATTTTGACCGAAATAGTGCGAGGTGCCCGATTGAAGCGCGCGTTTGTCCTGCATCATCGCCTCAATGGTGGTGGACATCATCGCGCCAGCGAACTTTTCGTTCTCGGTCTTCATGCCTTTGATGACAGGGATGGCGCAGTCATTAATCGCAAAGTCGGCATATACATCTAACATGCGATAGGTTTCCTCCTGCGCCTCTTCCGCAGAGGCGTGCGCGGTGTGGCCTTCCTGCCAGTAGAACTCGGCAGTTCGCAGGAAAAGCCTTGTGCGCAGTTCCCAGCGTAATACCGACCCCCATTGGTTGATGAGTACAGGCAAATCACGGTATGATTTGATCCACTTGGAGTACATGTATCCGATGATTGTTTCGGATGTAGGGCGCACCACCAAGGGCTCTTCAAGCAGTTTGCCGCCGCCATGGGTAACGACCGCGAGTTCGGGCGCGAAGCCTTCCACATGTTCCTTTTCCTTTTCAAAGAACGACATGGGGATGAGCATGGGGAACGCAGCATTGACGTGACCTGTCTCCTTGAAACGCCTGTCAAGCCCGGCTTGCATGTTTTCCCAGAGTGTCCAGCCATAGGGTTTGACGACCATACAACCGCGCACTGGGGAGTAGTCCGCCATGTCTGCTTTCAGGACAAGTTTGTTGTACCATTCTGCAAAGTCTTCTGCACGGGTGGGTAATTTATCTTCAGCCATTTTTGCCTCATTTGTTTTTCGTTATTGTGGGGGCGAAAGCCCGAAACAACCTTCGTCCCAGCATGGGGGATTGCTTCGTCGGGTCTTCGACCCTCCTCGAAATGACGGATTATTCCAACATTTTTACAGCAGTTTTCACATCCTCCGCAAAGCGCAACAGTTCTCGCTGGTTCATGGGCATGTAGGTATGAAACTCGTTGAAGAACCGATCGAACGTGGACTGCCAGCCGCGCCCGACCAGTATCAACGGGCTCCGGTGACGGGCCTCCACGATCATGAGATTCCACATCAAGGCGACTTCTGTCAATGTGCCTGCGCCGCCGGGGAGGACGAACGCCGCGTCACATCCTTCGATCAGGGCTTGCAACCGTTCAATGAGCGTTTTCTTCCGCCGTTCCTCTTTTACCCATTGATTGGGTCTGACGGCTCTCCACGCTTCGATGTCCTCACAAGTCACACCGATGACATGTCCGCCGGCTTCATGCGCGCCGCGTGAGACGGCTTCCATTGTGCCGATGTAGCCGCCGGTCAGGACGGTGTGTCCGTGTTGGGCTAACAGCCTGCCGAGTTCCATCGCTTCGGTATAGGCTGATTCGCCTTCCCTGGGTTGTGAGCCGCCAAATACAGATATGTTCATTTCAAATTCTCGTCGAATGTCAAAGGTCAAACGTCAGCTGACTTTTGACTCATCCACATCCCATTCTCTTGTTTTGTTCATTTCGATCTTTTTCAACACTGCCTCTTCCAGGTTGATCCCTGAAACGGACGCCAGTTGCAGGAGGTACAAGGTCACGTCTGCGAGTTCGCTTCCCAACTCGTCCTTGTTCTTGATCTCATCGGTAAATTGGAAGTGCTCCAAAATCTCCGCGGCTTCGATGGAAAGCGATACTGCCAGGTTGCGCGGCGTCTGTGGACGTTTGCTATTCTCAGCGTACCAGCCTTTTGATTCAACGAGGCGGTGCATCTCTTCGGTTAGTTGTTTGATGTCCATTTTAATTTACCCCCTCTCCCAGGGGGAGAGGGTTGGGGTGATGTGGGTGAGGATAAATAAAAACGGCTCACCAGAGTCTGGGAGCCGTTCGTTGACGTGATGAACTGAACCTTATCCAGACCAGGCAGGTTTATGTGTGCTTTCAGGGGACGGCAACGGGTTCAGCATGATGCGCCGATTATACCTGAAAATCACGGGCAGGTTGTGATTTCATTTGCGGGTACAATTGACGCGGAGGTCTCAATGCCGCCACTTCTGCAGTTCATCATCCGCAGGTTTTTGGTTGTGCCTGTATCGTTAATCGTTATAACGATGGTCTTATATGGGGGAGTAATGCTGACACCACCCGAAGCGCGGGCACAATTGTATTTTCCACAACGCATGAACCCAAATATGTCGGACGAGCAGTTGGAGAAATTTACAGAGAATATCATCGAACGCCACCATCTGCGCGACCCATACCTGGTTCAATATGGATATTGGGTTGCCTCCCTGTTCGACGGTACCTGGGGATTCAGCCAATCCTTGAATGCGCCTGTCCTGCCAGCACTCCTCCATCGCACCCCCATCACCCTCGAATTGACAATGTATTCGCTCCTGTTCCTGGTCCCGCTTGGATTGATCAGCGGCGTTCTGGCAGGTTGGAAACGCTCCGGGATATTCGACAGGATCTTTCGCGGGGCGGCATTTTTGAGCACAACCACGCCGACGTTCATTCTGGCAATGGTGCTCATCTCCGTATTTTATATCAACCTTGGCTGGTTCGCGCCGGGGCGTATAAGTCTTGAATACAGTCTTGAATTTTCAAAGGGTACTTTCAATTCCTACACCGGTATGTTGACGATTGACAGCCTGTTGAACGGACGCCTCGACATTTTCGCCGACGCCTGGCGCCACCTCGCCATGCCGGTCTTCACCCTGAGCCTGTATCACTGGGCTACGCTCGGACGGATCACGCGTGCCACCATGATTCTGGAAAAAGACAAGGAATACATCATCTCGGCGCGGGCGCGCGGCGTGGCTGAACGCAGGGTGGTCTGGCATCATGCCTTCTTCAATATGCTTTCACCGTCACTGACCAGTATGACACTCTCCGCCGCGACCATCATCACCGGCGTGTTCGTTTCGGAGATCATTTTCGATTTCGACGGTGTATCCTATGTAATCACGGAAGCCATGCGCGGAGTCCCCGACGCGCCCGCCGCACTCGGATTTGCGGTTTACAGTGTCATCATCATCCTCCTGTTGATGTTCGTTCTGGATGTATTACAGGCGGTCTTTGACCCGCGCGTGCGCGAAGGGGTGCTGAAATCATGAAACGCTTTCGACGCTTTTTCTCCCGCTGGCAAAACTGGATCGCAATCATATTGATCCTTGGCTACTTCGGTATGGCAATTTCCGCCCCCTACCTTTCCCCGGATGATCCCAAGCAACCTGGGCCGTTCATGCGGGTCGGCAAAGCGACGCGAGGCGAACCACAGCCGCCTGATGAGAAGGCCGTCCTTGGAATGCTTCCCTTCGGCATGGACGTGTATCATGCGCTCGTTTGGGGTTCGCGCGACGCGCTTCAATTCGGCTTGATCGTCACCATCAGCACAGCGTTCTTCGGCATATTTTATGGCGCGTTGTCCGGGGTGGTCAGCCAGAGGATGGGCAGTTTGCTGATGAACGTTGCCGATTCCTTCCTTGCCTTTCCTCCCATCGCGGGTGTAGTCTTCCTGCAACAGTTATTCGCGGTGACGGTTGTCGCGCTGGGAGGGATGTATTTCAATTCGCCATACTTCGGGCGGGTGATCGAGATCACCGGTCCTGCAACTTTAATCCAGACACTTCTTGAGACTGTAAACCCGCTGATGCTCAGCCTGATTGTCTTTTCATGGATGCCCTATGCGCGCCTTGTCAACTCGATCGTCCTCACGCTCCGCCAGACGGATTTTGTGCAAGCCGCGCGTGCCCTGGGCGGGAGTTCATTCTGGGTGATCCGAAAGCACCTGCTTCCCAATTCCATTACACCTGCCCTGGTGCTTGCCGCGCGCGATGTGGGCGGGGTCGTCCTTCTGCAAGCCACACTCACATTCATCAACATTGGCGGCGGATCAGTGTGGGGTTCCATGCTTTCACAGGCGCGCAATTGGGTAATCGGTCCCGGCGGCAGTCTGCTTACATATTGGTGGGTATTCCTTCCGCCGACGCTGGCTGTCATGCTGTTTGGCATCGCGTGGAACTTGTTTGGCGACGGGTTAAGCGATGTCCTTGACCCGCGGTCACTGTAAATATGAACCTCAAACCAAAACTCGAGGCAACTCTATCCTCGGATCAACTCCGCATCCTGCATCTTGTTGCGGATGCGGCGCCCCAAAACGGACTTCCACTCTACATCATCGGCGGCTCCGTGCGGGACCTGATTCTTGGCGCCGTTATCAAAGATCTTGATCTCATTGTGGAGGGGGATGCCATCGCACTGGCGCGCACACTCGGGAACATATACGGTGGCAAAGTGACTGCGCACAAGAAATTTGGGACCGCCAAATGGTTCCTGCCCAAAGACTTTCGGATGGAATCCTCTGATACTTTGGATCTGATCTCCGCGCGTTCCGAAACATATAAACACCCCGCCGCGTTGCCCACCGTAAAAATGGGAAGCATGGACGATGACATTCATCGCCGCGATTTCACCATCAACACGCTCGCCATCCGACTTGACGGTTCACATTTTGGTCAACTGCGCGATGATCTCGACGGCATGGGCGATCTGGAAAACGGGATTGTCCGTGCCTTGCACAAAAATTCCTTCATAGACGACCCCACGCGCATGTACCGTGCAGTCCGTTATGCCGAACGATACGGGTTTAAGATCTCAGAAGAAACACTGGATATGATTCCCGGTGCGCGCTCGTTTATTGCGAAGTTATCCGCCCAGCGGATTCGCCATGAACTGGATCTGATTCTCGAAGAACGGAATGCCGCATCCATGCTCGCCCGCCTTGCTGAATTGGATTTGCTCCAACCGATCCACTCTGCCTTATTCTTCGATGGATCCATGCAGGAACGTCTCGGGAATTTGCATACCCATCGCGGCTTGCAACATCCCTCCCCCTGGAACATCACCAAAGGCGGGCAGTTGAATGACTCCGATCTCGGTTGGTTGCTCTGGTTGATGTCTTTCCCAAAAGACGGGATTACGTCGTTGAATGCCCGCCTGCGATTTGCATCGGATTTGCTTGCTTCCTTATTTGCCGTGTCCATGATGTTCGATGACCAGTCGTCCTTTGTTGGGTTGAAACCGAGCGAATGTGTTGAACGACTCGAGTCCTTCCCTGTCAATGCCGTTAAAGCAATGGAATACGCGGTGAAAGATCCACGCGTAAAAGAACTCTTCTACGAATACATCTCAAAATGGCGTTATATCAAACCGCACACCACAGGCGATGACTTGAAAGCCCTCGGCATCGAACCGGGACCGCGCTATACCGTCATCCTCCGCCAGCTCCGCAATGCCTGGCTCGATGGGGAATTGAAGACGGAAGATGAAGAGAAAAGATTGCTCAAAACTCTGGTTGCCGGCGTTTGAACCTTTTCTGGTGTTCATCCTGCTATAATGGGTTGGAAAGTTCCTATGCCTGAACGCAAAATATCCCCGCTCAAAGAGCTCGACGAACGCCTGCCATACCGCCTGCGTGAGGCGTTCCTTTCCACGCCTGAGTTGGCGTTATGGCACGTCCTGCAAAACATGGTGCGCGGACATTATGTCATTTGTCCCAAGGTGGCGCTTAACGATGTTTTTTACATTGTCCGCCCGAACGAGAACGTACATTTCTTCAACAAGATTTTTCGCAAGCACGTGGACTTTTTGCTGTGCGAACCCGGTACACTCAAACCTGCATTTGGCATCGAACTGGTGAAACCGATCTCCCGCAACGAAACACGCGAGGCCGACCAGTTCATGGAAAACCTCTTCCTCAGCGCGGGACTGCCGCTGGTGCACGTTCCTTCAAGCGACCGTTACTCGGAGGATGACCTGACGGAACTGTTCAAGCTTTCCATCATGAAAGTAAAGGGATCAGGATCGCTTCGCGCGTCGGCGGGAACTGATTCGGTCCCGATGTGCCCTGTCTGCGGCCGGATGATGGTTCTGCGCATCCATCGCAATGAACCAAACAAGGGGAAAAAATATTACGGGTGCATGGACAGCCCCAAATGCAACGGGGTGGTTGAGATAGGTTGATTTTCGTCATTGCGAGGGTTGGGATGCGACAGCATCGAAATCCCAAAACATCCCTGCCGCTGAGTAATATGATTTTCTATCTTTAAACGCCCCTATCAAGCATAATGCTTCTTTAGTTCGGACGCATACTTTGCTCCAACATTCTGATTGTTTCTTTCCAGCCAATCTGCCAGATGTGTTCTGCCACGCGGCGGCTCGGAAGAGACCAACAAACCACCCATCAACCCATCCACTTCTTCGGGGGTGAGTAAGACATCGTTAACAACGAGACTCAAAAATTGTGCGGCAAGCAAAGCCAATCGCGGCGGGACTGAGATCAATGGCCTCTTTGCGTGGATCTTTTCACCAATCAATTCCACCATTTCCCTGAATGTGAAAATGTCGGGTCCAACCGCGTCAACCACATAATTTTCTTTGCTGTAAACGCCTTCGACAGCAAGTTGGGCGAGATCATCCACGTAAACGGGTTGAAGTTTGTAGGAGCCATCGCCGGGCAGGGCAAATACTGGAAAACGCCTGAGCAGGAATGCGATGTTATTGATGAGAATATCTTCATCCCCAATTAATACCGTGGGGCGCAGGATGGCGTAACTCATCCCAGATTCCATGACCGCTTTCTCGTTCGCGGCTTTGCCCCAGAAATACGGAAGATGCGAATCGGCGGACGGATTTGTAATGCTGATGTGGACAATCCGCTTCACATCCGCGGCTTTGGCGGCATTGACCAATATACGCGTATTCTCCACAGCACGCGGTTGTGTGTTCCTGCCTCTGTCAAAGCGCACCCAATATGTGTTCACCAGCACCTCCACGCCCTGCAGGGATTTGGTCATGCCTGCCTCATTGAAATCCAGCGGATAGGCTTCGACCTGTCCGTTGAACGGATCGGGGCGGTCCGGGTGGCCGGTCAAAGTGACGACTTTCTCGCCGCGTTCCAACAATCTCCGCGTGATGTATTTGCCCGAATAACTAAAGGCGCCTGTGACCGCGATTCTCATTTCGCCTCGGTCTTTGAATGTTTGGGCGAAACGAGTGCAAAGAAGGAGACAATGATTCCGATACCAATCAAGGCCGCCAATAACCCGCCAAGATTTCCACTCAACTTCCCTGCAACATCGAAGAACAGTTCCTCTGCATCACTGATTTCGGGCCTGTAATTCAATGAAAAGATCAGCGGTATTCCGATCAGGATAACGTTGGAGAAAGCCGTCCAAAATTGAGCGCGTTCGTCTGTCCCACACAGGTCAACCAGCACCTTTTTTAGATGGAGATGAAGATATTTCGCAATCAACGTTACGATGACCAGAGTGAGTATGACCTGTACCAGGAAGGATATGATTGTATTCATGTCGGTCTCCTATTTTAAAACACTCAGAATTTTTGTGACGTTGGAAAGCCCGAGGCTTTCCAGTTTAATGACTGCTTTTGTCAGGCTGTCTATTGCGTCGAAGAAATCCTGCAGGGCCTGAACTTTCTGCCAGACAAAATTCCACTCTTCGTCATCCACCCAGTTCTCATCCATCACTGTAAGCGTATCCTTCACCGAACGGACCGCGCGGTCAAATTCAGAATTCTGCCTTTCCTGCAATATCGAACGAATCGCCGCGTAGAAATCCGTTTCGGCGGAATAGTAATCTTTGCGGTCGCCCAGCTTTGTGGAACGATGGACGAGTCCCATGCGTGCCAGTGTGCGGATTTCCGTGCTGATTGCGCCTTTGGTCAGTCCTGTCTCCTGCACAATCTCATCGAGGGAAAGGGCAGTGGGGGAGAGATAGAGCACGGCGAAGATTGCCCCCATCCCTTTGGGAAAACCCCAGAAACGGCTGATCTGGCTGAGCCCTTGTGTGAAATCCCTTTTGATCCTTGCGAGTGATTGAGTCATATATCTTCTCGTATATTTTGTTTAGTAATTACTAAACAAAATATACGACGTAGAGGGAAATATGTCAAGGGGAAATTGTCTGCGTATAGGAAAACTGATAAACAATGGATGGGCTTGGCGCTCTACTCGTAAAACAAAAGAGCGGATCGGTCATCCGCTCCGGGAGGTTATGGCTCTGTGTAAAACAGTCGGAATAGTTCTTCCCCTGTTTTTCCGTCCACCATCTCACTGTATCCCTGGATCGGGACGCGGAAGCCAGTGCTTTCCGACATGCTCTTCTCGAGCCTGAACTCCACAAAACCAGGCTTGGGACCCACGACAAGGTCGGATGGCAGTTCATTGACTGCCTGCATCACCTGCGCAATCCAATTCCCAAAAGTCTCGTGGTTGTCCAGGGTTTCAACGGGTACGATCACATAGTAATCCG
>DATIUT010000075.1:0-22937 GCA_035466615.1 Anaerolineales bacterium
CGTGGGATACGTGTACTCGAAATTTAGTTCGTATGGAGGTTATTGGACAGTGGATATGGGAGGACCGTAAATTACCTCCCCCACCTCGGTTGCCAATCGGAGATGGGAGTGGTTGTCAGGCGTGCCTGCCCTGTCCCATCGGGGTGGATGATGTAGATTTCGTTATTGCCATCGCGGAAGGAGGTGAAGGCGATCCAGTCCCCATCGGGCGACCATGAGGGACCGAGGTTATCGCCTTCGTTCGTGAGTTGGACGAGCCCGGTACCGTCCACGTTGATGATGAAGATATTGTGATCACCCGCAGGTCCGCGGTAGAAGGCGAGTTTTGTCCCGTCGGGAGACCAGGTACTGCGCCCGCCCATGAAGTCAAGGTTTGTGACCTGACGGATATTCGTCCCGTCCGCGTTCATCACGAACAATTGACGGTTTCCCGTACGCGAGGAGGCGAACGCGATCATCGAACCATCGGGCGACCAGGTCGGGTCAATATCGTCGCGGTTCGAGAGGGGGTGAGGGTTTTTGCCATCAGGACGCATGAGCCACAGTCCATTACCTTGATTGGCAAAGACGATCCATTCGCCGTTCGGGGAAAGTTCAGGTCCGTAGAGACTGCCAATGTTCTTCGTCAATTGTTTTGCTTCTCCCCCATCCACTGAAATCGAATAGATCTCAAAGCCTCCCTCTTGTTTCGAGGAAAAGTAAACCGTATTTCCATCCGGGGAAATGGATGGATAAAAGGCTGTCGCTTTGAAGTCTGTGAGTTGGACGCGGTTCGTCCCGTCCGCGTCCATGAGGCAGATCTGGTCAATCTGTTTGATGTAACAGGCAAATGCAATCTTGCCGGTCGGCAACGTGTCACCGAAGAAACCGGGGATGGGAGACGGGATCGGCGTGAGGGATATTGTCTCGTCGAAGGTTGGGGAATTTTCAGGCAAAACTCTCTCAGTTGATTGCACAAACGAAAAAGGTGTGGGGGTGGAGGTGGTCAACGAAGCGGGAGCAACTGTCAAGGCGGGTTGAGGCGAAACAGGAAGGTTTCGCACGATATAAAAGAAATATCCTGCCGCCAAACATGCAAGCACCATTCCACACCCCAATCCGCCGAGCAGGAGTTTATCAGATGCGAAGGATGATTTGCCGGGTAACTGCATGGATCCAGAATTATTGTGTTCCAGTACTTGAATAATGTCTTGACCTGAATTGCCAGAGACGATATCCGATGAGCATCAGGAGTGTGATTCTACTGCTTAATGACAAGTTGAGTGGGGAACAGGGATGCCAGCCCTGAAAACGCCTCTCATTGGGTTGATGTAAGCAATTAAGGAGGATGTGGGAAAGTCCCTGTTAATCTTCGCAGACCCAAAAGACGCGCCTCTGCGCGTCTAAGAATCAGCCACACTGAGACACCGGGGTTATTTTCTTCACGACGCAGTGTCTCAGTGGTTTGTTATTATGAACTCACTTCGCCTTTTTGGAAGAAACTCAAAATGACGGAGCCAACCCCAATCATCAGGACATAGGGCAACAGCAGGAACCATCCCACGAACGGCAGGGCGCAGGCGAGACTGAGGAGCAGGGTCCCCCAGAATGTTCTCTTCATGAGGGATTGATCGGGCATGAGTTTTTCGCCAGTCATGTTGACCGTGTTTAGTAATCCGAAACTTGCGAGACCAAATAATACGGCCAAAAGGAACAGGGCTGGAAACATGACAACCGTTTTCATGGGCCCCACGGCACTGTCACCGAGCGAGAGCAGGAACAAAGAAATGGGCAGGAGGAACAGCACATTTACAAACCCGATCCAAAAGGAACGGCTGGTTGCCTGTTGAAGGATGTTCTGCGTTTTGGCGATCCGCTTTGGGAAGAGTATGTTCATCACCGTGAAAAAGCCGAACAGTGAGGGAACGAGCAGGATGAAGACAATCGTGATGCGTACTAGTTGATCCATGGAAAATTCTCCTTTAGACAAAAAATTTGGTTTTCTTGTGCAACAGCCACCAGTTACCTAATGCCCAGGCAAGTAACATGCCGATTACGCTGATCGATAGGATTTCTGGTGTTAATTCCGCAGGCAGGGTTAATATGTTCGATGGAATTTCAGGCAGAGAGATGGAATAAAATAATTGCATCGTTACCGTAAAAGTGGTCTGCAATTCGAGTGCCACATCGTTCCATAATGGAATGGAGCTGGCTTGGAAAAATGGTGTGATGAACCGCGACATATAAGGCGCAGTGAAGATGATGGCGGTCAACGCCACGGCGGCTTGTAGAATCACCGTCAGTGTGAGCCAGCGCGGGAGTTGGGCCGGCAGGTTTGGGGTCGGGATGCCTGCATTGAGCGAGGTCGAATCGAAGCGGGCGGCGATGGAGTGAGTCAATTCCAATTCGGGGAGAGATTCGATCTCGTTGAACAAAGTTTGGAGTGCAGTCAAACGCGCCGCACACTCGCCGCATGAAGACAAATGCGATTCGATCTGCAGACGCTCTGTGGTCTCGTTATCGAGATATTCGTTGAGCTGTTCGTCAGTCAGGTGCATGGAGTTTCTCCGCCAGAAGTTTGCGGGCGCGAAAGAGATGACTCTTCACGTCGCTGAGAGGGATGTCCAGTTCGTTCGCGATCTCGTCGTAGGACATGTCTTGATAATGACGCAGTTCGACGACGACACGATAGTGAGGCGGCAGTGAAGCAAGCGCATCGCGCACCTGTTCGGTTCGTTCGCGGGCCTCGGTCACTGCCTCGGGTCTTCGGCTTTGGTCGGCGTCCCGTTCCTCATCGAACTGAACTGTGACCTTGCGCAACTCGAGGTGATTGAGGCACAGGTTCGCAGCAATACGCCGGACCCACGGGCCAAATTCGCGCTCGATGTCAAAAGTGTTGAGGCGGTCATAGACACGCATGAAGGTTTCCTGCGCCATGTCCTCGGCTTCGCCGCGCTCGTGGAGGATGCGGTAACAGACGTTGAATACGCCCGTTTGGTAGCGCGTGACGAGTTCACCGAACGCGTCCGCCCTGTCGGCATCCCCGCGACGGGCATGGATGATGAGGTCGCGGTCTGAGGTCGCGGTCATGGCTACAGTGTAATACAGGCGGTGAGCCGAAAAAGTTGCAGGCGCGGCATGAAAATGAGTGAACCACCTCCCAGCTATGCTATACTTTGGGAAATCCCACCCGATCAAGGCAAGGGCATGATGGACAAGACCACTCTGGAAATTCCAACCGAATTATTACAAGCGGCAAAGATCACGCCCGAGGAAGCCAAAGAGGAACTGGCGATCCGCCTGTACCAGTTACACAAGTTGAACGACAAGCAGGCGGGCGAACTGGCAGGCGACCCAAAAGTGATCGAATCGCTGGTGTGGAGCAACGGTGAAACGGGGCATTTCAACCTGGATGATTTCCTCTCGTGGGCGTCGCATGACTTTAAAACCCCGCTCAATTCCATCATTGGCTTTACGAAGGTGGTACTCAGAGGCATCGATGGCCCCATCAATGAGATGCAGGAAACCGACCTCTCCATAGCCTTCACGGCGGGTCAACGCATGCTGGCGCTGGTGAGTTACCTTGTTGAAATCGCCCGCCTGAATATTGGATATACCAAACTCATACGCGAAGACATCAACATCGCAGATGTCATCACCGATGCAACCAGCCGTTGGAAGACACAGAACCCATCCAAGCCGCTTTCCATCGAGATAAACATCGCCAATCCCAGTTTCAACGTGGATAAGGTGCAGATGCGTCAGATCATCTCGCACCTGCTGGCCTTCGCATCGGTCCGCGTGACCGAGGGGACTGTTCTGCTTTCGGCAAGCGACTCTGACAACACCCTGAAAGTCAGGGTCCAGAGCAATGGCAAGAAGCCCATTGACAAATCCGAGATGGATTCAGCGATGCTGAGTTTTATCATCGTTTCGCTGGTCAAATTACATGGCGGGCAGATGGATGATCCGCAGGAAACAGAGGATGGGTTACTGCTGAAGTTTTCGATCCCGCGATAAAAACATAAAAGCCCCTGGTGTTTTCCCGAGCATCAGGGGCTTTTGTTGATGGAATTCGAATTATTGGATTTCGGTTTTTATTATTGCCACACAACCGGGCCGGTCTTGCGATAATTCCCTGCCAGCGCCTCCAAGTCCAACACGTTGATGATGCCATCGCCGTTCAAGTCTGCAATTGATGGTTCCGCAGAGTTGTAGTTCATGCCAATGGTCATGGCATCGAATTGGTCAATGACATTACTTCCGTCAATGTCACCGGCAGGCAGGTTGATGGTAGTCAGTGTAGTGGTATTTCCGCCGGTGAGTGTGACCGAGGCCTGGGCATTGAGGAAGCCGCTTGATGAGGCAACAGTCGTATAGGTCCCGGCGGGAGCCGTGAAGGTGAATGCGCCATCGAGGCTGGCAGATGCAGTCGCAACAAGCACATCTTCCATATTGTACAAGCTGACAGTCACCGGCTTGGCAGCGATCACCCTCCCTGCAAGCATCCCATCTGGCAAAGGTGTCGGGGTGGCTGTGGGCACTGATGTCAACCATGTATATGTTGAAACGACCTGCTCAAAGACAGCCGACTCAGCTGCATAGTCGAAGACAGGCGGCGGTGTGGGGAAATTACCCGGGTTGAGAGAGTGCAGGATAAAGTCCAAACTCACGCAGGCAGTATCCCTGAATGTGGAATAGGCAACCCATTGATAGTAGTTTCCAGCGCCTGCATCGCCACCGGTTTGCTTGAGGAATGAAATGCCGTTGATGACAACCGTTTCGGATGTCTCGACCATGGACTGGGTCGCCAGTGGGCTTTGGCAGGGATTGGCATTTTCGACCACGATCATTTCAAGGTATTTCTCCCTCAAATTCGTGCCCTGCACGAAGGGCAAATCAATGCGCGTGAAGTTATCGTTGCCGCCACTACCGATCATTCCCTGCGGCGGATATTTGAACAGGAAACCATATGTCACATTGGTAAAGGTCAGCCAGGCATCAACGGGAGTTGTGGGTGCCGGGGTAATTGACGGTGTCGGTGATGGCGTGATCGTGGGTATGAATGTCGGTGTCGGCGCAATTCCAAGGACAGTTAAGACCGTTCCTGTGGACGGGATGTCTGTAAGTTGATTATTCCCTGTCGAGACCCGCGCTTTACATTCAAGCTGTGCTTGTCCTGCCTGTAAACCCTTTGCGTTAAAGGTGAAGGCTGTTCCACTGGTTGTTGCCTTGTTGCCATGACTGCCTGCGATCGCAACGATGAAGTTCCCCATTTGCAGATCGTTGATCGCCACTGCCGGGTCAGCGCCAAAAAGATCCGCGACAGTCATATTACTCACCTCAAGCAGGCTGGAATCATAAGGACAGGTAACTTCAACGCTCGTATAGCCTTCTGGTGGCACATTATTCAAACGGACGGTGACCAACGTGATCCCGCCAATATCGATGCCCGACGGTTCGGCGCTTGTGGAAATATACGGACCTGTAGGTGTAGGTGGCGGCGTGGGAGGAAGACCCATCGTGTTCAAGAGCGGCTTGAACAACCCCACGGTCGTGCCGTCCCTCGTAAACGTTGTGATGTTGAAAAACGAATTGTAATTGACCTTCCAGCCCGCAAACGTCGCGTCGAGAATGGATGGTCTCAGCATGAAGTGCAGATGCGGAACATTGGGTTCCAGGCTCCCGGGGCAAAACTTATTTCTCACGCCATCCGCGATGATTCCCAGGCGCTGGTTGCGGCTGACAACATCGCCCAGTTTCACCTGAACATTGGCAAGGAAATAGTATTGCGTGGTCCATCCATTGCCGTGATCAATAATGACATGGCAACTCGAGACCCCAACCACGGTCCCCCCCGCCGCGGCTGTCGTCCAATAATTGGAGGTGTCCTCTCCCTTGATCATGTTGGCGCGCGGAGCAAAGTCAATTGCGCCACCAACTGTATATTGGTGGGAGCTACTTAGAGGTCGTTTAGAGCCGTTATCGATCCCATCAATGGCAACCCAGGCAAGTCCCAGTTCCCAGGGCAGTTGGAACATGTCCGGCGGCGGAGTGGTTGCAACGGCAAGCGCGAGAACTGCCCCCACAGGAAGTAACGAGATCAGCAAAATCAGCAGAATAGCCCGGGCCAATTTTTTATGTTTCATTATCTTATGTTCCTTGGTCGATATTACGATCGTTCAAAGAGCTACACTACATTTTTTGTACAACTTTATTGATTCCAAATCCCAGTGCACCAATCAATAGAACTGTTATAACAGCGATCAACCAAACGGGGATCTTTGGACTTGGCGAAGATGGAGATGATGGATCAAGAGGAAGAGGCGTTCCGGGTAAAACCTGGGGAGATGGATTACCGGAGGCGCTGTCAATGGCGAGGGCGATATTGCTTTCTCCAAGTTTCACGCCGGGAAGCGGAGCGGCAAAGCCCGATGCATCCCGAATGGCAAGCGCGGCACTTTCCAGAACAAGATTGGTTTGACAGCCACCAAGTGTTTCAAACCTGACTTCCGCCAGAACACCGTTGGCGGTCTGAGGCACAGTGCTGGCAAAGGATGCATCCACCAGACCGGCGGTTTGAGGCAAACCCAGGCCGTTCATACCCGGAATGGGGCTGGCGGCGTTCACAGGTTTGAGGCAGGCCGGGTCGTAACGAATCTGGAATGTAAACCCTTGAATGGATGTGACAGAAACAGCATTCACAAGAACTGTTACTATTTCCCCGGTCTTAAATGAAGTGGTGTCCGCCGTGAGCCAGATGACCTCGGACGTCTGGGCATGGGCATTAAATGCAAAAGAAAAAACAAGAATAATTGCAAGAATGATTGCAGTAATGGATTTCATGGTCGGTTCCGTGAACAGGGGCGCACGGGTTTCCGTGCGCCCCTGTATCGATTTAGTAATTCTTAGGGCCAGACAATCGGACCGGTCAGGCGGTAGTTCGCGGCGAGCAATTCAAGATCGAGAACATTGATGACGCCATCGTTGTTCAGGTCGGCGGCGGCAGGTTCTGTTCCGTTATAGCTCATCCCGATGGTCATGGCATCGAACTGGTCAATGACATCGTTGCCGTCAATGTCTCCAGCGAGCAAAGTCACTGTGGACATGGCGCTGGTCTCGTTGGCGGTCAATGTGACAGAGCCTTCGGCGCCGAGGAAACCACTGGCTGTGGCGGCAACTTTATAGGTCCCGGCAGGCGCTGTGAGGCTGAAGGTGCCATCCTCGTTGGCGGTGACAGATGCAACGAGGGTGTCCGTGGCATCATACAGACCGACGGTCACTGCCTTGCCGGCAAGCACCTGTCCGGTCAATGTGCCATCTTCGACGATAATCACATCATCGGTAATGGTCAGGCTGGCGGGAGTGGAGGGAAGTTCGGTGAGCACATTGTCGCCCTTCGAGACACGGGCAACACATGCGATCGTAGCCGTCCCAGCCTGGAGACCTTTTGCGTCGAAGGTAAATGCGACGCCACTGGTGGTGGCTTTACTGCCATTACTACCGGCAACCGCCTCAATGAAACTGCCGTTCACCGGGCCGTTGAGTGCGGTGGCAGAATCGGCGCCGAAGAGATCGGTAACAACGAAGTTGCCTACTTCAACCATGCCCGGGTCGTAGGTACAAGTGAACTCGGCACTTGTGTAACCTTCAGCAGGGATGTTATCCAGGCTGACGCTCACTACTGCGGTCTCACCCACCTTCACACTCGCAGGTTCCACAGTAGTGGCAGAGGAAGGATCTGTTGTCGGGGGTGGCGTGGTATCGACGCGCCGAATGTTCAGATCGTAAAAACCTCCGCCCGTTTCCGGCTGGACCTGGACGTAATAACTGCCGGCAGGCTGTGAACTGGTCAACACACCGGTGCCACGGGCAATCTCAGCACCGTTGACATCCAGCAGGATGACCAGAGTGGTCAATCCTTCCGCGGTCGGGGCGGCAGTCACTGAGAAATCCTCGGTCTCCGTGAACAGGAGCGGCCATTTTTCGTAACGGCTGGCATCAATATAGCCGGTGTAGGTCGCATCCCAATAGGTGAGATCGCGCACAACAACAGCCGGCGATTGCGCCTGTGCTTGCTGGTAACTTCCCATGACACCAAACAACATCACAGCCACAACGAGGACTTGAAACAGGGTTTTGAATTTCTTCATCACATTCTCCTTAATCGAATTCGAGATGTACAGGAATAGTGCTTATATTTTATGACCATATCGCTTCCTGTACCGTTACATTAGAGTTGCCGTGATGTTGCAAAATAGTTGCGAAAATAAAACGAACATTTTTTGGAATGTAGTACTCCAGTAAGGCACGGGAATCAAAAAGCGGCGGTCATCGTTTAAGGATAGACCGCCGCTTCACCTTGAGGTTCACTCACATGGAACCTGCAGTTTACACTACGATGCTCACCAATCTACCTTTGGCTACGATCACCTTCTTCGGTACTTTTCCCTCCAGATATTTCCGGACCGTCTCAGACGCCAATGCCGCGGCTTTGATCTCTTCTTCACGCGCCTCCGCCGGGACCGTGATCCTGTCCCGCACTTTACCGTTGATCTGCACCGGCAATTCGATGGAATCCTCCTTTGCGGCGGCTTCATCGAATTTCGGCCACGGCTGCTGATGGATCGAATATGTCTTACCCAAATGATTCGTCCACAGTTCTTCGGCGATATGTGGAGCGACAGGCGCCAGCATATGCAGGTAGATGTCCTGTGCCTCCTTCCATTCGGGGGAGCCGGCCGCGCCCGCTTCACGCGCCTTATACATTTCGTTCATCAACTCCATCAAGGAGGAGATGATCGTATTGAACTCAAAGTTTTCGAAGTCGTGAGTTACCTTGCGCAGGGTCTGGTGAACGCGTCGGCGTAACTGACGCCCATCGAAGGCCGAATCAGATGCAGGCTGCGTCGGATCGGTAAACAAATTCCACACGCGGCGAATCCAGCGCGCAGGTCCTTCAATGCCTTGCGAGTCCCACGGCGCCCCCATCTCCCAACGCGCAAAGAACATCATGTAGGTGCGCACGGTATCTGCGCCGTATTTATCCACCAGTATGTCGGGGGCAATCACATTGCCGCGGCTCTTCGACATCTTCTCGCCGTCTTCGCCCAACACCATACCTTGATTGCGCAATTGCAGCATCGGCTCGTCGCCTTTGACAATGCCCGCATCGCGCAGCGCCTTATGGAAGAAGCGCGTGTACAACAGGTGCATGGTGGCATGCTCGATGCCGCCGGTGTAGGTATCAACGGGCATCCAGTAATCGTATTCGGCCGGGTCGAACGGACCCCTGTCATAATGCGGCGACAGATAGCGCAGGTGATACCACGACGAACACATGAACGTATCCATCGTATCAGTTTCACGCGTAGCTGGCCCGCCGCACATAGGGCAGGTGGTATTCTTCCATGTCGGGTGCAGTTTCAACGGACTTTCACCGGTTGGCTTCCACTCCACATCTTCGGGCAGGGTCACAGGCAGTTGGTCTTCAGGCACAGGATTCCAACCGTGGATATCACAACGAACCATCGGAATTGGCGAACCCCAATAGCGCTGACGGCTGATCAACCAATCGCGATACCGATAGTTGACCGACTCTTTGCCGATACCTTTCTCTTGCAGCCAGTCAATGACCGCGCTGACACCGGGATTCTTGCGTCCCTTTTCGGTGTTGACCTTCGTGCCGTTAAATTGATCGGAGTTGACCATGACGCCCGCGCCAATATATGCAGCTTGTAAGGATGACTCGCTAGTCGCCCTTACTTCACTCTCTGGTCTGATTACTTCGATGATGGGCAGGTCATACTTTTTGGCAAACGCGAAGTCGCGTTCGTCATGTGCAGGGACCGCCATGATCGCGCCTGTGCCATAGGACATCAGGACATAATCCGCGATCCAGATCGGGATGCGCGCCTGATTGACCGGATTGATGGCATATCCGCCGGTGAACACGCCCGTCTTCTCTTTATCCACCGCGCCGCGTTGAATATCCGATTGACGGGCCGCTTGAACCTTGTACTCCTCAATGGCGGCTTTGTTTTCTGGCGTGGTGATCTCATCCACCAACGGATGCTCGGGCGAGAAGACCATGAAGGTCGCGCCCCATAATGTGTCGGGACGGGTCGTGAAGATCTCGACATCGTGATTGCCCGTTTCCGTTTTGAAGATGACAGATGCGCCTTCACTGCGGTCGATCCAGTTGGTCTGTAGTGTCTTGACCGTTTGAGGCCAGTCGATGCCGTCAAAGTTCAACAGTTCATCGGCGTATTTTGTGGTCTTGAAGAACCATTGCTCCAGGTCCTTCTTAATGACAGGCGTGTCGCATCGTTCGCAGTGACGGTCTTCACCCCAGACCTGTTCACGCGCCAGTGTGGTATTGCAGTTTGGGCAGAAATCCACCGGTGACATCTTGCGATAGGCCAGCCCATGCTTGTATAGCTGGATGAAAAACCACTCCGTCCACTTATAGTATTCGGGCTCGCAGGAAACCGCTTCACGCTCCCAATCGAACATCGCGCCCATCGAGCGCAATTGCGCGCGCATACGGACGATGTTGTCGCGCGTACGCTTCATGGGGTGAATACCGCTCTTGATGGCGGCATTCTCCGCCGGCAGGCCGAATGCATCGAACCCCATCGGGAACAACACGTTGTAGCCGTTCATGCGCATGAAACGGGCGCGCGCATCGGACGGTGTCATCGGGAACCAATGACCCATGTGCAGGTCACCGCTCGGGTAGGGCAGCATCGTCAGCGCGTAGAATTTCGGCTTGCTGTAATCGATCACCGCGCGGTACAGTTTGTCCATTTCCCATTTCTTCTGCCAGCGCGGTTCCATCTCCTGCGGGTTGAAGGAAATATCCCGTTTGGGTTCACTCTTCGCGGCCTTTGTTTCCATCACCGCCTGAATGGTGGACTGCTTCTTCTCCACAGGTATCACCGCCCTGGGTTGTTCCGTCACTGCCATGATCGCTTTGACCGCTTTCGCCTTTGAGGCGGTTCTTTTTCCTTTCGGGGATGATGTTGTGACGGCTTTTTTAGTGGCAACCCTTTTCGTCTTGGCAGAAGCCTTCGTTACTTTGGTCTTTGACGCGATCTTCTTGGCGACTGGTTTTTTGCCAATTGTCTTTTTGACCGTTTCCGCCTTTTTCACTTTCACAGTCCTTTTCGTCGTGGTTTTCTTCTTTGTTTCCTTTTTACTCTTTGTTGTTACCATTCTTACCTCATCACAAAAGTTTTCACTTTCAATTTTTGACGTTTGACGTTCGACCTTTGACTTTAGACTCTGGACGCAAGAAGGAGGCGCGCGAGAAGGCAGGACACCGCCTTACGTTCTAAAAATATTTTCGTATTCATGTATGCCTCCTTTCAAAGTTTGACCATTGACGGCAGACCGTGCACCATGAAAGACTTACCATGGTCTGTCGTCCATTGTCCACGATCCAAAAAAACAAAAAACCCTTCATCCACAACAGGGACGAAGGATTTCCTCCGCGGTACCACCCGACTTACGTTTTCAATTTGGAACGTCCAACGTTTCAACGTCCAAACCTGCTAACGTCACTCATTTGCTATAACGGGCTTTCCCGTGGATGACTACTTCGCTTCACCATCCAGGTCTCTCATTCGAGTAACAGGCGAGTTCGGTCTTATTATTATCCCCGTGAGGGGACTGGCTGGCATTCCCGTTCGATGCCGTTGAAGGGCTTCCACCTCGCTCTCCCTTCTCGCTGACGGGATGACCTACTACTCCTGTCCTGACTTTTTAATTATATCTGTTTATTATAGCACAAGAGCGACTAGGTTTTCTAATCGCTCTCACAGGTGGACCCAGGGGGATTCGAACCCCCGACCTTCTCAATGCCATTGAGACGCGCTCCCAACTGCGCTATGGGCCCGGGACGATTTTGGATTTTTCAGTTTCAGATTTACGATTTGGATTGCGTTTTTCAATCGTCAATCCAAAATCGTCAATCGTAAATCTGTGGACCTGAGGGGATTCGAACCCCTGACCTCCTCAGTGCGATTGAGGCGCGCTCCCAACTGCGCTACAGGCCCGGAAACAAGGCGACCCGTATTCTAATTGAGGCAAGAGGGGATGTCAAGCAAAGCATTCCACAAGATTCGCTGTAAAATAGGATCATCTTTCTCTATGAGGGATTCTCATGGCCGAGACAAACTCCAAACCCATCTACCGCATCATGGACCTGCACGAATCGGATCGTCCGCGCGAAAGGCTTGCTTCGCTGGGACCCCAAGCCTTGACCAATGCTGAACTAATCGCCATCCTCCTGCGGGTGGGAGTCAAAGGTGAGAGCGCAGTTGCGGTGGGACAACGTCTCCTCAACAAATTCGGCGGGCTGACCGGCCTCCATCGCGCCCCATTCGCCGACATCAAAAAGCAACACGGACTCGGCGACGCCAAAGCCGCCCAAATCAAAGCCGCGATCGAACTCGGCCGGCGGCTGACTCTCGAATCCCCGGAGGAGCGCCCGGCGATCAACTCCCCCGCGGATGCCGCCGCACTGGTTTTGTATGAAATGTCCGCGTTGGAGCAGGAGCATCTACGCGTGATCCTCCTGGACAGAAGAAACCGCGTTACAGAAACCGTGGAAGTGTACAAAGGCTCGGTCAATTCATCGCAAATACGAGTTGGCGAAATCTTCAAGGAAGCCGTGCGGAAGAATACCTCGGCAGTGATATTAATTCACAACCACCCCAGCGGAGACCCCACCCCCAGCCCGGATGACATTGCGGTGACGCGCGCCATCGTGCAGGCTGGAAAGTTGCTCGATGTGGAAGTGCTCGACCACCTGGTCATCGGTCAAGGCAAGTGGGTGTCATTGAAGGAAAGAGGATTGGGGTTTGCTTAATATTGAGAATGAAGATTTTTCGAATAAAGTAGTACTTGAAGTAGGCAATGGACGTGGCGACACTACGCGCAAGTTGGTCTATCTTCTTGCCGAAACGCCCGGTGCTCAATTGATTGTCACCGATATTTCGGATAAGTTCTTTCAGCAGTTACACACTGAATTCCAATCAAAAAACATCCAAATCAAATTCATCCGTTCGGGAGCTTGTGAATTACAAGGCATTCCAGATGGTTCGATAGATTTTTTGATTTGTAATTACACACTCTGCGCTGTAAATTCACAAGCGGGTTTAGCGAACTTGGCACTCAAACGCTTTTGGGAAGTCTTGAAATCAGGCGGGAAGCTTTTTATAGAGGAGGAGTTCCCCATCAGCAAACAAACCACGCCTTTACAGGAAATATGGGCAGAGAAATGGCGGATTTTGAAGTCGGCTCTGATACTTGCTGGGCAATTTTCCTACAATGAAATTGCTCCCGAAGTATTAACCGACCTTTGTCACTTGATTGGGTTCGAGAAAGTGGAATGGACGGAGGAAGCAGAAATCTACCATGAAGTTGAAGTACTGGATTTCTTTCAGAAACGACTGAAAGTTCTCTTGAAAGAAATTCCTGATGAAAATTTGCGTGCAGGTTTTACTGAAATGGCTGTCAACTTACGGAATAAGGCAGTTCAGGTCGGCGGGATGGAAATCCCCTACTACCGCTTTGTAGCGCAAAAGGGAAATGCTGAACCTCGCTGAAGCAGAAATTTTATTTCTCACCCACTCCTCTTCACCCCAAACTCCCGAAACTCTCCCGTCACATCCTCCCACTCCACTTTTGACTCATCCACCCGCGACATGCTGGGACCTTGTTTCACCTCCTCGATGAATCGTTCCACTTTTTCGCGCTCCCCCTCTGCAACCGCTTCGACCATGTCATAGCCCACATTTCGCACCCAGCCGGTGATTCCACCGATCTGCCGGGCGGAATATTCCACATGCGCGCGGAAACCAACTCCCTGCACGCGTCCCTTGACCCAGACATGCGCTCGAACAAGTTCGGGCGTTGCTTTACCTTCCATGACCGTTTCCTTTCTTTTTCATCGAGCCGATGACCCCGATCAACGGGAAGAGTACAACCAGACACAATAAGACCAGATATGGTACGAAGTTCCCCAGTGCGGACATGAGGTTGGATTCTCCCAGTACAGTCACGCGCCAATCCCGTTCCAGTTTGGCCAGCGGGACGCCGAAGGCACGTTCTGCCCCGCGTTCACAGTCCACACCGTTGGCGTGGATGTTTGCAAGGGTCAACAAGCCGTCGGAGCCGTACTGTCCGCGCAGGTAGTTGGTAAAGGAGCGGGACTCGGCATAAGCCAGAAACGCCGAGTCAATTCGCGGGGAGAAGGGAGCGCACAAGTCCCTGATGGGAATCAAGGCGTTACGCGCGGCGGCATCCTTGAGAATGCTGTCGTAATCGGGATTCGGATACACCTCCGCCAGCATCGACATGCCCTCGCGAAGCCATACAGGAACGTTTTTGTAGTCTCCAGTGATCTGACGAAAAAACATGACATGCATGAGTTCATGCGGAATGCGTTGTTCCATCATGATGTTTTGATTCGCGCCCGGCTCGATTGTGACCATGACCACGCCCGCGGCAGAATCGGCATGTCCCGCCACCCAACTCTCCGCCCCATACAACGTGCCGCGCAGGTCGCTTTCGTTTGCATAGATAAAGACATCCACAGGCTGTGAAAGATCCGGGGCGAACAACCCGCGGATGGAATTCAACCCTGCCTGCCCGGCGTTCAACGCGGCAACGCCGAATTGCCCATCGCCGCCATACCAGTGAATGCGAAGCGCGTCGGCTTCCAGCGTCTGCCATGCGAAACGGTCATCGTCATAGCGAATGGAGCCCATCGCGCTCTGGACAGTGCTTCCATCGGCAAGCGTCAACTCGTAACGCCAAAGGATCGTCGTGAACGGGCGCAGTGAATTCTGCCGTGTGTCAAAACGATATTCAGAAATACCCTGATCGTTGAAAATAACAGGCTCAATGTACGTGATGTCCTGGGTGCTGTCGTTGATGAGGATGGATGCCTTTTGGATCTGGACTGGTGAAACGAGCCTTGCTGTGAATGTGACCTGTTCTCCAAATTGGACCGCGGCGGAAAGTCCCATCTCGATTCCGCCCTGCGCCTGTGCCTGATTCGCACTCAATAAAATTGACATAACCGTCGAAACAAGTACAGACCAACGATACACCAACTTCATCTTATCTCCCCAGAAATACGAGCAACGGTGTCAACGTCAACGGACTCAACAATGTGCTGACAAACACAACAGCCGCGATGAGTTTCGAATCCAGGTGATATTCCGCCGCAAGGACGGTCGCACTGACCATGCTCGGCATGGACGCCTGCGTCATGGCTCCCTGCCGGGCAATGCCTTCTATTCCGAACAACATCGTGATCAACAAAGCAAGGACCGGTGCAACGAGCAGGCGCATGGACACGCTCAACTGTAACGCGCGCAGGTTCTTCGAGAACTCCACCTGAGTCATTTGCAATCCCAACAGGACAAGCATCACAGGAATTGTCCCGCCGGAAGCAAGATCCACCGCCCGTTCCACGGCAAGCGGGAGTTCCATGTGCAAGGCGTTGACGATCAAGGCAAGAATGACCGCATACAATGTCGGCACTTTGAACAGGCCCAGCGCGGCTTCCTTGAAGTTCATATGTCCCAGTGACGCGAGTAACACACCCAGGGAATAGAACAACAAAGTGGTCGTCACAAAATAAATGCCCGCATACGGAAGGGCTTTGTCGCCGAATGCGAATGAGACAAGCGGCAATCCATAGTTTCCCGTGTTCGCGAACATGGACGTGATCAGAATCGAGATCAACGCGGAACGCTCCACCTTCAACAATTTGCCCAGAACATACGTGAGCAGGCCCACTGTCAAAACAATGGACACTGTAAAACCGATCACACCAACGGCTTCGCTGAACTTGAGCTGGTTCTTGATCAGCAGGTCGAAGATCAGGACCGGGCTGAACACATAGAAGACCACGCGCCCCAGGCCGCGTGAGTCAACGTGGAGCAGTTTGCCGAGCGCAAAACCCGCGCCTCCCAGCAAAATGATCGGAAGGATGTTGTTTGCAAAAGTGGATACAAGCGTGGAAAGTGACATCGGGTTACCGCCAAATAAAAATCACGGAGATTATACCGTCTCCGTGATTCAGTTTATATATTCTATTCGATCATTCCCAGAACCTATTTGTCTTCTTCGTTTTCATCGTCTTCGTCCACATCGAGTTCTTCAAGGTCTTCAAGTTCATCGGGGTCAAAAGACATCAACGCGAAACGCTCCAGGTCTTCGGTGAAGGCAAGGTTATCGAGCGCTTCCTCAAGGAATTCGATCAGGTCTTCATCTTCCGTCTGGTCGAGCAGGTTCTCGAGAACGATCTGCACATCCTCCCCGCCGATCTGTGAAAGTGACCATATCACCGCGCTCATCACCTCGTCGCTCTCTTCTGATTCGAGCATGCGCAATAATGGAAGGCGTGCAGACTTGAAAGCCAGCATCCCCGCGCTTTGCACCGCGGCTTTGCGGATCTTTACATTGTCATCCAGCATCGAACGCAGGACTCGATCCTCCCAGCGGTCGTCGGCGGAACGCCCCATTGCAATCAACGCGCTGGTCTTCCAATCGAGGTTCCCGTCGAATGCGGATTCGATCAACTCGGCCACTTCGGGATTCGACGACCACCCAAGCGACTCCAATGCGCGGCGACGGACACGCGTCTCTTTCTCGCTTCGGGCTGATTCCAACAAAACAGACTGTATCTCCCCGTAAACTTCCTGGGGAATCTCCTCCAATTCGCCGAGGTCCACGAACAGGTTGAGCGCGTTCGCCGCCGCCGCACGGACATTTACATCGGGATCGTTCTTCAGCAACTCGATGTATGTGGGAACAAGTTTGACATCGTCACACGCTTCGCGGTCGAGCAGGCGGATGGCATGTACACGCACGGACGCTTCCGGGTCGTTGAGTAGCGCGCGGGCGAAGTCGTCGAAGTTGACGAGGGTATCGCTTTCAGCCAGTGACTCAAGCCCCTCGAGCAGGGACAGCTTGCGGGTAAGTTTGACGCGGGACCAAATATCCAGAAGTGTCTTCAATTCGAGAGGTCCGATATCCGAAAAATGTTGCAGATACCGGCGCGGAAAGTCCTTGTCCGAAGCCAGCAGAGAATCCAAAACAGTTTGAAAAGATGCGATTTGTTCGTTCATTTACGGAAAGGCTGTCGAGACGGGGTCGATGAAATCACGCACATTGACGTAGATCATCACGAGGAGCAGGAGGGTCATGCCCACTAAATGCACAAGGTTCTCGAATTGATGCGGGACGCGGCGGCGGAAGATGAGTTCCGGCAACACGAAGAGGATACGACCGCCGTCGAGCGCGGGGAACGGAAAGAGGTTAAAGATGCCGAGACTGATGGAAAGTAAGGCAACAATGGACAGCGTTTGTACAGGCGCATTGTAGGGGCTGGGCGGCGCGGAGGCAGGTTGCGCCTGGCTGGCTTCCACATCGTTTGAAACACTCTGCAACATGATATCAAAGATGCCCTTCAAACCGACAAGACGTCCCTGTTCGGGATCGATGGAACCGCGCACCAATTTAATCGGCAGGGTGACCAGTGCATAGATCTGTGCGCCGGTGAATTGAGCGCTGTACTTCAGGTTTTCGGTTATGGTCGTCACCGGTTTGAACTCACAACCGCCGCAGAAACTGACACCGATCAGGGCTCTTCCGGCTTGTTCGTTCATGCGCGGGGTGATGACGAATTCAAGGGTCTTTCCATCCCGTAAAACCTCAAAGAGAATGGGGGTATCCGGGCTGGCTTTGATCAAGTTGCTGGCTTCATCGGTGGTATTCAGTATTTTGCCGTCAGCTGTGAGCAATACATCACCCGTTAGCAAACCTGCCTGTTCCGCCGGACTATTTGGTACCACTTCTGTGATGAGGATCTTCTGCGGTCCGGTGTCATCCACTGGAGGCGAAACAATGATCCCGCCCACCTGGCTGATGATGATACTGATCACGAGCACTGCCGTGGCCAGGTTCATGATGGGACCGGCAGAGAGTACGAACAACCGTTTCCACGGGGCTGATGCGGCGAGACCACCCTCCACGTTCGGGTCGTTTTCACCCTTTGGGCGTACAAATCCGCCGATGGGAAGCCAGTTGAACGTGAAACGCGTTCCCTGCCATGTGAACATTGTAATGGCGCCCGGCGTTGGGAAACCGATGCCAAATTCCTCCACCTCCACTTTCACGAGACGTGCGGCAATAAAGTGTCCAAGTTCATGTACAATCACCATCCCGCCAAAGGCGAGGATGAATATTATCCAGGTCAATACTGTTTCATTCATTCTTTTTTCCTTCGCGAGGCATTATATCGCTTTTTGAACGGACAACGCGGGATGGTAAGATATTTCTAACGTTGCTCATAGATACGGTTAAAATTAAGTTCCTCGCAGTTTGATGACAAATGCTTAAAGCTTACTTAATCCATCTTTTCGCCCGCCTTTCAAGGATCAGAGCAAATATGACCGACACATGCATTTTCTGCAAGATCGTTTCCAACGAAGCAAAAGCCACCATTGTTTACCGTGACGAACAGGTGACCGCATTTCGCGACATCCATCCCGTCGCGCCGACACACATCCTGATCGTGCCGAACAAACACATCGAGTCTGTGAACGCGCTGGGAATTGACGATGAGCGGTTGATGGGACATCTCGTCACAACAGCAGGCAAACTTGCCAAAGAAGAGGGGATTGATGAAAGCGGTTACCGCCTCATCACGAATACAGGTGCCAACGGCGGACAGGCCGTATTTCATCTACACTTGCACTTGATCGGGGGACAAAGAATGCGGCATCCAATGGGGTGATGAACGAGGATGAATTATGAAGGATGAAAGCCAGATCCAATCTCTCTCATCCTTCTTCTTTCATTCCCAAACATCGAAAAGAAAAATCGCCTAAATCGGCGGTCTCTCATGCCGTTATCTCTTCGTCAGCGGGCTTCCCGCAAGTTTGCTCTTCGGTTGGTTGGAACGATACGCAAAATAGGCCAAACCGATTCCCCCGAGCAGGAGGAGAATACCAAAGACGCCCAAAATGGGAGAGCGACCCCCGCCTCCCCCTGTTGTGGCCGGCTCGTCGAGAGTCAGGGTTTTGGACTGTGCGCCGAAGTCAACAGAGGCGCGGTCGCCGGCTTTGACGTCGAATGTATAACTCAGGGACATGGTCGGGTTATATCCATCAGGGATCGCCATGCTGATGTTGTATTGTCCCGGCGGGACGTCCTCGAAACAGGAACGGATCGGCTCGACCAGATCCGGGTCAATGGCGGAGGTGGTATTCTGCGTCTGTGAATAGGACCCGTTCAAGTTCGTGAGACTGACCGCACCACCGTCTATGCCGAACTCGGTTTCCTGGCGAAGCGCGTCACCGTTCACATCATCGAACAAAAGGATACAGACTTCCGTGGTCCCACCGAAAGGAGTGGCGGTCACAGAGGGAAGTGTGGGTGTGGAGATGGATCCTATTGTGGGGGCAGTAATCGGGGCGACCAGACCGACAACAAGTTGTTGTCCGATGTTCAGGGTGCAGGAATCATCCAGGCGGGTATTGAACTGACGCAATTGCTGGACCGTGATCCCATGGTTGAGCGCAACCTGCGAGCAATTGTCTCCTTCCGCCACTGTGTAAAGAATACGCCCGTCCGGTCCCGGTGTGGATGTGACAAATCCCTGCGGGTTCGGCGCGGCATTTACGCCATAGGCAGGCAATGCCATGCCGGCCAGAAGCAGGGTAAAAAAGAATAAGATAATAAAGAAAGCGTTCCGTATTTTCATCGGCGGGATTATATCAGGAATTAAATTTACCGATTCCGGAAGCACCAGTTCACCACGAATACACAGGGAACGCGGAGTTTCTTTTTATTAATTCTCTGTGAACTCCGGGTTCCCTGTGGTGAGAACAAGAAACATGAAAACGGTTATTTCCCGTATCTCTTCCGTATCTCCGGCAGGAAGTATTCATCAAAGAATCTGTCGGCATCGTAATCGGGCTCCCAGCCCCATTCGGCGCGGGCGAGAGTGTCGTCCACATCTTCGGGCCACGAATCAACAATCCCCTGCCGGCGCGGGCTTGGCTCGAAGGTGATTCTTGCATCGGGGAATGCCTTCAATGCGCGGTCGCGGAATTCGCCAGCCGTGATCGCGAACGCGGCAATGTTATAGACCTGATGATTCAATTTCTCACGCGGAACATCCACCAGCATGAGCAGGGATTTGATCGCGTCGGGCATTGCCATGAAGGAGATCTTCGTATCCTCGCGCACAAAACACGCGTATGGTTTGCCCTGCGCCGCGGCGTGGAGCATTTCGGGGCCGTAATCGCTTGTCCCACCGCTGGGCAGGGTAAAGGCTGAGACAAGGCCCGGGAACCGGATCGCGCGAAAGTCCAGCATGTGAGGCGGGTTTTCATCCAGATGTTTTTGACCGTAGTACCTGCTGTAGTACACCCCCAGTTTTTCACAATACAGTTTGTTGCATCCATACATGGTGTGAGGCGTGTTATATTCCTCCTCTCTGACAGCGCCCGCGGCTTTCTTGACTCCCAGATCCGACATCCCATACGCGGCGATCGAACTCGGGAACAGGAACTTCACAGATTTGCGATACTTCTCCGAACGATACGCCGCCATCATCAACAGCTGCATTGTGCCTTCCACGTTGATGCGATGCGCATCCTCACTCGACACCTCCGCTTTCGACGAAAGCGAAGCCGCCAAATGAAAAACAATATCAAAATCATAATCGTAGAAAGTTTTGATCTTGTATACCAGATCCCCCTGCGCGTGCTCCACCGACATCGCCTTGATACTATCGGGCAACGGAGCCAGATCCGCGGTTATGATTTTATACCCACCCTGCTTTGCCAAACCTTGCACCAATGCCTGACCAATTTCACCACATGCACCGGTCACCAGCACAAGCTTTTCGGTCATAGAGTCTCCTTGTGTGCTAGAATATTTAACGTTATTGTACAACACCTTGAAACAAACTCATTACGAAGATTGTCATCATTCCTTATGAATAACATACAGTTTTTGCCAT
Source organism: Anaerolineales bacterium (assembly GCA_035466615.1). Lineage (GTDB taxonomy): Bacteria > Chloroflexota > Anaerolineae > Anaerolineales > Villigracilaceae > Defluviilinea. Next base: position 21,035 of record DATIUT010000075.1, read on the forward strand.
TGCGAGGAGCGTTAGCGACGAAGCAATCCCCCAATCGAAGGACGGATTGCTTCGTCGGGATTTCGATGCTTCGCATCTCAACTCTCCTCGCAATGATGATAATCCTGACCTCCTGCACATCATTGGATTCAACTCCGTCAACTGAAACGCCCCTCCCTTCCGACACACCGCCTCCTTCCCCGACCATTATCTGGTTCCCTCCATCAGCCACACCTACGCTGTTAAACATTCCCACTTACACCTCCACTCCAGAAATGAGTCCCGGCATCGGCTCGATCATCCTCAGCGATGACTTTTCGAATGACACCACCTGGGATACCGCCGTCTCCGATCTGGGGAGCGCCGCCATCAGCCGCAATCGCCTGACATTAGCCGCACAACCGGGCGTCTATCTCGTAAGCATGAACCACCAGGCAAGTTTCAGAGATTTCTACGCAGAGATCACCGCACGCCCCAGCCTGTGCCGCGGAGAGGATAGTTACGGGATCATCATCCGCTCCACAGGCGATTCGTTCTATCGTTTCACACTGACCTGTAACTCCATGATCTCCGCCGAGCGGATTAAATCTGGTGTGAGATTGCTCATGCAGGAACGCATCCCAAGCGGGGATGCCCCTCCGGGCGCGCCGGGTGAAGTCCGCATTGGAATGTGGGCGGTCGGAAAAGAAATGAGACTCTTCCTCAACGGACGATTCCAATTCAGCATCACAGACCCCAGTTCTCCAAGCGGGGTATTTGGTGTCTTTGCACGCGGCGCAGGAGATACGCCGGTCAGCGTTACGTTTTCAGATTTAACCGTGTATGATGTGGATTACGTAATGCCGACGAGGACACCTGCGCCATAATGTCATTGCGAGGAGGGCGGAGAGCCCGAGGAAGCAATCCCCTAATTTGTGTGGAGACTGCTTCATCAATCGCTTCGCTCAGGCTCGCAATGACGAGATAGTCATTTATGCCAAAGAACAAACTCAACAACCTCACCAACAAGGAATGGCTGAAGTTCCAGAAATCGTGGTTCATTCACAATCCACCTCCCCGCAAAAAGGGAGTGCTGGTGCATCCCGCCAAATTCCCGGAGACGATGGCGCAGGAGTTCATCGAGTTCTTCACCAGGGAGGGTGAGACCGTCCTCGACCCCATGGCAGGGACAGGTTCGACTCTTGTCGCCGCGTTACGTGCGGGGCGTAATTCATACGGCATCGAGTTGAATCCCAAATACGCAGGAATCGCAAAGCAGATCATTGAAGATGAACGAAATACGTTGGGAGAAAAAGCCAAAAGTCTAACGTCGAATGTCATCAATGGAGATGCGGTAAAAGCTGCCGACTTTGGATTTCCAACCTTTGACTATGTTTTGACATCACCCCCTTATTGGGACATGCTCCGTGCGAAAGGCGCAGAGACTCAAAAGAAGAGGCGCTCCTCCGAAGAGTTGGATGTCCATTATTCGGATGACCCGAACGATATGGGGAATATCAGCGATTACGAAGAGTTTCTCGAAAAACTGGTGAATATTTACAGAGGGCTAAAGCCTTTGCTACGTGAAAAAGCCTATCTCACCATCATCGTCAAGAACGTGAAAAAGGGTGGAAGAATCTATCCGCTGGCATGGGACATCGCCCGCGAGCTGGGTAAGACCTACACACTCAAAGACGAAAAGATCTGGTTGCAGGATAACCAATCCCTTGCGCCGTACGGGATGGGTTCCGCGTGGGTAAGCAATACGTTCCATCACTATTGTTTGCAGTTTAGGAATGAGTGAATTTGGAATGCAGGAGCTTGCTCCTGCGTTTCCGTCAGCAAGCTGACTGACTCCAGAATATTATGCTCTCCTCCTCTGACTTTATCCACCTCCCCTACACCCGCGACCTGACGGAGGGTGGGATTGCGTATGCGCTGAGGT
>DATIUT010000076.1:0-7271 GCA_035466615.1 Anaerolineales bacterium
GCCTGCCAAATCATGCAAGTGTTGCGAGGAGCAAAGCGGTGAAGCAATCTCCATGCAGGCGTGTTTATACCTTTTGAGGATTACCATCAATAAATCGGGGATTGCTTCGTCGGACAAAGCCTTCCTCGCAATGACAGAATAATATATGCGAGCCAAAGTTTCAACTCAACCTCTCATCGAAATGCGGGATGTGGTGAAAGTATATTCCACTGCGGCGGGTGATTTCACCGCGCTCAAAGGCGTCAACATGCAGGTTGGCCTGAGCGAGTTCGTTGGCATTATTGGCAAATCGGGTGCGGGCAAGTCCACCTTGCTGAACATGATCACAGGCGTGGATCATCTTTCATCGGGCGAGGTCCTTGTCCATTCGAACGGTTCTCCTGTGTCGGTTCACAAAATGAAGGAAGATCAGATCGCCTTGTGGCGCGGACAGACCATGGGAGTTGTCTTCCAGTCGTTCCAATTGTTGCCCATGCTTACGCTGGTCGAAAACATTACTCTTCCCATGGATTTGTGCGGCAGTTTCAACCCAAAACGATCCCGTGAACGTGCGCTTGAATTGCTTCGTCTTGTGGAAATCGAAGAACACGCCGATAAGCTCCCTGCCCTCATCTCGGGCGGACAGCAGCAGCGTGTTGCCATTGCGCGGGCGCTGGCGAACGATCCTCCTGTTTTGATCGCCGACGAACCGACGGGCAGCCTGGATTCGGTCACGGCGGATCATATCTTCGAACTCTTTCAACATCTCGTTGAAGATCAAGGGAAAACGATTGTCATGGTGACGCATGACCAGTCGCTGGCGCCGCGCTTTACACGCACGATGCGGATCACGGATGGAGAGTTGGATAAGGCTGATATCACGGAAGCAGACAACAAGACCAGTGAGAGGCGGATGAAATGAGTACGCGTCGCGCCTCCCGCAAGGCTGTCTCTGCTCAACATGCCATGACCTCCTCTGAAGCCATGATTGACATGCACGGCGTCGTCAAGACGTTCAAAAGCGCGGCGGGTGAATTCGCCGTGCTCAAAGGTGTTGACCTGACCATTAACCGCGGCGAATTTGTTTCGATCGTGGGAAAGTCGGGGAGCGGCAAATCCACATTGCTCAACATGATCACGGGCATTGACCATCCTACTGATGGGCGTGTGGTCATTGGCGGCACGGACATTTACACGAACGTCACAGAAAGCCATCGCTCGAAGTGGCGCGGCCGTAACCTGGGGATCGTCTTTCAATTCTTCCAGTTGATGCCGATGCTGACACTGCTCGAGAACGTCATGCTCCCGATGGATTATGCCGAACTGTATGATTTTGACGAACGACCCAGGCGTGCCATGGAAATGCTTGAAATGGTCGGGCTTGAAAAGTTTGCGAATAAATTACCTGTGTTGGTCTCAACGGGACAGCAGCAACTTGCCGCAATCGCCCGTGCCCTGGCTTGTGACCCGCCTTTGCTGGTTGCCGATGAGCCGACAGGCAATCTCGACACAAAATCTGCCAACACGATCATTGACCTGTTTGAGGAATTGTCGCGCCGCGGCAAGACGGTTGTGATGGTAACCCATGATCCTTCGCTGACATCTCGTACCACCCGCAACATCATCATCGCGGACGGTGAATTGATCAACGAAACGGTCGCGAAGGCGCTGCCGTGGCTCAGGCACCGTCATATGATGGAATTCTCGAAGATCGCCGAAACGCTGGTTTACCCTGCCAGAACGACGATCATTTCCCGTGATGAACATGTGGAGAATTTCTTTATGATCCACAAGGGCGAAGTGGAAGTGGTCCTGCAGGATAGAAAACAAAATGAGACGATCATCTCGCGCCTCAAGCCCGGCGAGTTTTTCGGCGAGATCGAACTGTTGCGAGGCGGCAAATCCATTGCGAATGTGCGCGCCGCTGCGGATGGTCCTGTTGAATTGTTGACCATCAAACGCGGAGACTTCAAACGCGTGCTGGACCAGTCTCCGATTACGGCGGAGGCAGTTGGAAAAATCGTGCAGGAAAAATTGGAAATCCATCGCGCCGCAGACAGCAGGACGAACCGCCCGTTCCTCCTGTTTCGGCGAAGGCAATAAAAAACGCAGTAAAGTGGCTGGAGCCGCAACTGAAACTTCTTCGTAAATCCATGATCATAAACGTGAAATCGTATGAAACCTCGTTGGCGAAAAGTATTACACGACCTCATTGATAACAAGGGACGCACCCTGCTGGTGGTCTTTTCCATTGCAGTGGGGGTGTTTTCCATTGGAGTGATCGCGGGTACCTACCAGATCATTTCGAACGACATGAGCGCTTCGTATGCGGCGAACAAACCCGCGAACATCGAAATCCGCACGACAAATTTCGACGACGATGTGCTGGCATCCATTCGAAACCAGCGGGGTGTCGACAATGCCGAAGCGCGGCGCGTGTTCAATATGCGTGTGCGTGTGCCTGGCACCGAAAAATGGACCACGCTCGACATGACCGCCTTCGAAGACTTTGAGAACAACACGATCAACCTGTTGACTCCCATTGAAGGGCTGACCGTGCCCGGGAAGCGTGAAGTGTTGTTGGAGAAGGGCGCGCTTGAAGACCTTGACGTGGAGTTGGGCGGCCTCATTGAATTCCAGCTCCCCGACGGCTCCACCAAGACCCTGCCGGTCGTTGGCATTGTGCAGGATACGGCAGCTGGCGCGGGTGACTTCCTTGCCTCTCCGTTCGGGTACATCACCACGGACACCTTGCAGTATCTCGGTCAGCCCAAATCATATAACCGCGCCCTGGTGACCGTCTCGGGCGATGGCGATGATATCCTTCATATTCGTGAGGTGGGCGCGGGGGTGAAGGACAAGATCGAGAAGGGGGACGCGATCGTCCTTCGGTCGCGTTTTTCAGAAACGCATGAACATCCGCTCGCAAGCACGGTCAACGCGATCCTTGGTATCCTGCTGGCGTTGGGTGTTCTGATTGTCTTTCTTTCCAGTTCGTTGATCTCGAACACACTAAGCGCGTTATTAAACCAGCATTTACGCCATATTGGCGTGATCAAACTGGTGGGCGGGCAGAGACGCCAGGTCTTCCGCATGTACATCACGCTCATCATGGTGTTCGGTATTCTGGCTTTGCTGATTGCTGTTCCGTTGGGCGGCATCGGAGCATACCAGTTGGCGCTGTTCATTGCCGTTAAATTGGATTTTAGTTTGCTGGGGTATCGCATTTTGCCCCTGCCGTTCTTCATTCAGATCGCGGTGGGATTGCTCGTCCCGTTGATCGCCGGTCTCGCGCCGGTTGTCAACGGTTCGCGTATCACGGTCCTGCGCGCGCTCAGCGGAGATTTGGGTGAGGATCAGGTGCAGGTCAAAGACGGGGAGATGCGTCTCTCCTGGTTCGACTGGATGCAGGTAAAAGTGACGCGCCTCCTGGCCGCACGCGGCATCCATATCCCACGCCCGTTCATTATCTCCCTCAGAAACACGTTCCGCAGGAAGAGCCGCCTGGTGTTGACATTGTTCACGCTCACGATGGGCGGCGCGATCTTCATTTCGGTCTTCAATGTGCGCGTGACTTTGCATGATTATATCGGCCAGATCGGGAAATATTTCCGCGCGGATGTGACGCTTGATTTCGACAAGGCCTATCGTTTGCAGGAGATCGAGAAGGTTGTGATGAATTTGGATGGTATTACGCAGGTTGAAGGCTGGCAATTCGCGAGCGGCGAATTGATGGACGATAACGAAAATGTGATCGAAAATATCACCCTGTTGGCTCCGCCTGCCGAAAGCAGGCTGGTCCAGCCGATCCTTGTAGAAGGACGCTGGATGCGCGCGGATGATGTGCGGAAAATGGCGGTGAGCGAAGGTTTGCGGAACTCGTTTCCCGATTTGAAAGCGGGCGATTTCCTGAATATGAGGATCGACGGGCGCGATGAAGTCTGGCAGGTGATCGGCCTCTTCAAGTTCGTGGACCAGGAAGGCATGCTTGGTTATGCACCCTTCGAATATGTCTCTGAAATGAACAACCAGGTGAATCGTTCCTTTTCCTACAGGATTGTGACCGAACAGCATGATCGTGCTTATCAGGATGCGAAAGCCGAAGAATTGGATAAATATCTCCGCGATCAGGGATACAAAGTGCGTATTGCGGAGGCGGGAAGCGCCTCTTTGGACGTTGCCGTGGAGAGTCTGGATATTCTGGCCGTATTCCTTCTCATCATGGCGATCCTGACCGCCATCGTCGGTTCGATGGGCCTGACCGGCACGATGGGCATGAATGTGCTCGAACGTACGCGCGAGATCGGTATTACACGCGCCATCGGCGCCGACGACCGCGCTGTCATGCGGACGGTCATTGCCGAGGGAGTGGTAATCGGTTCGATTTCGTTCGTTTTGGCAATTATTTTATCCATCCCATTCACCTATGGGCTTTCGACGATCGTCAGTCTGGCAATATTTCAAACCCCGATCGATGTGGTGTTCACTTACATGGGATATGCCATCTGGCTTGGGCTTGTTTTGGTTCTTTCCACAATTGCGAGCATTTTGCCCGCACGCAATGCGGCGAGGCTTACGATCCGTGAGGTTTTGGCATACGAATAATGTTTCCCCGTCCCTACGGAATAACGAATACATAGGAAGGTAACAATGAAGAAAACGTTTTACACCTTGATGATGTTGATTGTCATCCTTGCGCTGGGATTAACTGCCTGCGCAAACCAGCAGGGAACGCCCGCGCAAGAGGATATCCCCCCTGCGGTTCCCGCCGTTTCATCGGATACGGTCGTCGCGGAGGGAAGCCTGAAACCCGTTTACGCAGCCAACCTGTCGTTCCAGGCGCGCGGAATTGTGGAAGAGGTCAACGTGAAGATCGGTGACCGCGTCAGCGCGGGTGATGTGCTGGCGCGTCTCTCGAACGCCAGCCAGGCGGAGGCACAACTTGCCGCGGCGAATCTTGAGTTGCTCAATGCCCAGCAGGCTTTGGATGCACTCAACCGCACAGGCGACGCGAATCTGGCCGCGGCATGGACGGCCTATATGGACGCTCAAATTGCCCGTGCAGAAGCAGAGCGTGAGTGGGAAGACCTGAACACCGACACCATCGATGATGACATCGAAGACGCAAAGGCAGATGTTGAGGACCTCAAGACCGAACTTGAAGACGCGCAGGTTGAGTTCGATAAATACAAGGACCTCGACAAGGATAATTCCAAGCGCAAAGCCGCCGAGGACGATCTGGAGACTGCGCAAGAGGACTACAACGAAGCTGTACGAAAACTAGAAGAGATCGCGCGCGGGCGCGATACCCTGCGTGCCGCGCTGGATGCCGCAGTTGCCTCTGAAGCCGAGGCCAAATATCAGTGGCAACTTTCGGCTGATGGCGCCAATGCCGATCAACTTGCCCTTGCTCAATCCCGCCTCGATAATGCCCAGGCGCTGGTCGCGGCGGCCGAGGATGCCTTGAGCAACTATATCCTCACCGCGCCGTTCGATGGTGTGGTGGTGGATGTGGCCGTTGAGATTGGCGAGCAGGTTGGGGCGGAGTCCCGAGCCGTGAGTGTTGCTGATACCTCCTCGTGGGTGATCGAAACCACCGACATTACCGAACTCGAAGTCGTTGATATCGAGGTCGGTCAGGCTGTCACATTCACTGCCGACGCCCTGCCTGATGTCACGATGGATGGTGTGGTCACCGCGATCAGCCAGTCATCCTTCACCCAAAGCGGCGACGTGATCTACACCGTCTATATCGATGTGGATGAGACCGACCCGCGCGTCAAATGGGGCATGACGGTGGAAGTGACATTCAAAGCGCTGGATTAGAATCCATAATTAGAACAATTGTTGGATTGAAAACGGGATTCAAAAGCGCGATAATATTGTTGCTCCGAGAAAGAGCAAAACCGGGAAAACCCGGCGGCGCAAAGTCATGGGTCTAAAGCTGAACTGAGCCAGGATCGCCAGACTGCCGATAAAAGCCAACCCGCCGAAAGGCGGTGACGCAAAGCCAGGCATCTAAAATCAGGCGCGCGCTGATCAAGACCGACCGGCTGTCCGAAAGGCAAAACCAGGGAAACCTGGTGACGCAAAGTCATGGGTCTACAGTCACGGCAAGTATTTATTGTGACCATGATTGCCAGACTGCCGAAGAGCAAATTTTTAGCAGGGATGATGAACTTCGTCATCCCTGCACGGTTTAATGGGATAAAGAACCGCTTCACCCTAACTGAAATCTGATTCCGTCCAACCTGCTTTTCCTCCCTCGGCCTTGTCTTCCCATTCATCCCTCCTCCCCTTCGACAAGCTCAGGACAAGCCTTTATAATCTCCCCATGCCTAAACCTCGCCCCCTTGACCCCGAATCCAAACCCGACGACCGTGTGGACAACACTTTGCGTCCGCAAAAACTCGCGGACCTGATCGGTCAGGACCAGGTCAAAGAGAATCTTTCCATTCTCATTGACGCCGCGCGTGGACGTGCGGAAGCGTTGGATCATGTTTTGTTCTATGGGCCGCCGGGCTTGGGGAAAACAACGCTCGCACATGTCGTTGCCAACGAAATGAGGGTCAACGTCAAAGTGACGGCGGGACCCGCCATCGAACGCGCCGGTGACCTTGCCGCCATCCTTACCAATCTTCGTCAGGGCGACGTGCTCTTCATTGATGAGATCCATCGTCTCGGCCGTGCTGTGGAAGAAGTGCTGTATCCTGCCATGGAGGATTTTTCTCTGGACATTGTCATCGGCAAGGGACCTTCAGCGCGTTCCATTCGCTTGAAACTGCCGCGCTTCACGGTTGTTGGCGCAACGACCCGGCTGGCGTTGGTCACGGCCCCGTTGCGGGCGCGTTTCGGCGCGGTCTATCGCCTGGATTACTACGATATTGAAGCCATGAAGCAAATCGTCGTGCGTGCTGCGGGATTGCTTAAAGTCCCAACTGACGTATCAGGCATTGGCGAAGTGGCGAGACGGGCGCGTGGGACGCCGCGTATCGCATTACGTTTGTTACGTCGTGTGCGCGATTACGCTCAAGTCCGCGCGGATGGGACGATCACGCAATCCGTTGCAAGAGAAGCCCTGGACTTGTTGCAGGTCGACCCGCTTGGTCTCGACGACGTGGACCGCCGCGTCCTGAAGACGATCATCGAAAAATACAATGGCGGACCCGTTGGCTTGAACACGATTGCCGCATCCATCAGCGAAGAGCAGGATACGATCATGGATGTGGTCGAGCCGTATCTGCTCCAGCTCGGCTTTCTGGATCGCACCGCCCAGGGCCGTATCGCGACCA
>DATIUT010000077.1:0-4700 GCA_035466615.1 Anaerolineales bacterium
CGGGGATTTATAAGGACTTGGAGTTGAAGAAAAAGGAATCAGCTCTATCAATTTTTCAGTATTCAACTAACGATCGACCCAACCTTCGGCGAGGAGTCGCTGATATAACTCACGGACGATGGGTTTGTCTTGCGAGGCATGACACAGAAAGACACGGAGTTTGCGGTCAGTTTCGGGCATGAGGGTGTATGGCTATCATCCCCGTTAGGGGATCTTTCTGGAGGAGATTTCTCCCACCCGTAGATTTTATCCGATTAAGGAGATTCGTCCACCCGTTTGGTGCAATGCGTTTCAAGCATTTACCCAACCCCGACAAAAGGGGGATGATTTTCTCACCATCATGGGTATAATATCCAGTGATGAGCAGTAATTGGGTTGGCAAAACCCTGGGTAAGGTCCAGATCGAAGCGCCTATTGCTCGCGGGGGGGTAGCGGAGGTGTATTTAGGCACACACATCACCCTCCAACGAAAAGTGGCGGTCAAAATCCTCCGTAACCCAAGCGAGGAGCATTCCGACGCGCTGGAACGCTTCCAACGTGAAGCCCGTGTTGTGGCAAACCTGCGCCATCCCAATATCGTCCAGGTCTATGATTTCGATATGGTGGAGAACGATCCCTACCTGGTCATGGAATATATCCAGGGTCCGTCCCTATCCAAACACCTGTACTTTCTACACCAAAACAACGAACGTCTTGAACTTCCTCAAGTTGAACGGCTAATCAGGGGGGTTGCCAGCGCTCTCCAATATGCGCACAACAACAGCATCATTCATCGTGACATTAAACCGGGCAACATCCTTCTCATCTCTCCAACAAAAAACATCGAAGCAGGCGAGCCGCTTCCGAACGACTTCGAACCGGTTCTCACGGACTTTGGACTGGTACGCTTTCTAGATTCCTCCCGCCAAACGACAACAGGAGTCACCGCAGGCACACCCGCGTACATGAGTCCCGAACAAGCCCAGGGTGAAGTCACCGACGGGCGGACTGATGTCTACTCGCTTGGTATTGTGCTCTATGAAATGCTTGCCGGGGAACTTCCCTTCGACGGCGAAACGACAATGAGCGTTTTGCTCAAACATGTTAGCGAACCGCCCAAACCCATCCCGGGCCTCCCGCCCTTCATGCAAAAAATACTCGACCGCGCTCTGGCAAAAAAAGCAAATGATCGCTTCCAGACCCCGATGGAATTTGCGAATGCTCTCAGCGCGGCTGTGGACATCAACCCTGCCACGATGCAAATGGAAAGCCTTGCATCATTGGGTCCATCCACAATTGAATTTCAAAGCGCCCAAGCGAAAATAACAGCTGAAAAGCCGAAGCAATCCCGAATATCAAACTGGGGACGCCTTGCCACCCTGGGTATTATCGTGCTTTCAGCAGGCGCCTTCCTTCTTTTCAATGGCATCCCATCATTGGCATTTAATAAATCCACGCCAACCATTCCATCCAGTTTGAACACTGCCACAGCAACCGTCACCGGTACAAGCACGCCAACTCCCTTGCCGGTTGCCCTGGGTACTTCCGTAATTCTTCATTTCCAGGATGGAAACTCACTTGCCGATCAGGCAGTCCTGGAAGCACAACGAATGCCGGCTCCGTCCGCAGGCAACCAATATGAAGTCTGGCTTGTAAACGGCAGAAACCGGGTCAGCCTTGGCATACTGTCGTTGAATGAAGAAGGTATGGGAGAACTCACCTATACGGACCCACAGGGTGCAAACCTCGCGGCGCTCTATAACCAGGCCGAGATTACGGTCGAACCCAATAACGATACCAAGCCGGCATCGTCCGGATTGATTGCTTATTCTTTCACCATGCCGGCGAAAGGACTCGCAAACGTCCGTTATTTACTGGCAACTTATAACAATACACCGAACAAGATCGCTTTGATCCAGGGACTTTACGCAAATATCAAGAAGATCAACGAACTTGCATTAGGAATACAGCCATCCTACAAGAGTGGCGATGAAACCAGCGTGCGCCAAAACGCGGAAGCCATTCTGAACATGATCGTGGGAGCACAAAGCTCGAAATACAAGGATTGGGACGGTGATGGGACCATAAGCGACGGAAGCGATGGTTATGGCCTTACACTGAACGGAAGCAGCCCCGGCTATTTCCAGGCTGTATATTCAGAGGCGGACAACACTGTCAGGTCTGTTGACGCGTCCGAACCAATGATCACATACGGCGAACATCTAAAAACCAGTGTTCAAAACATGGCGCAATGGGCGCAACAACTGGAAGAAATTGCCCTCGCAGTCCTTGATTCCCCTAATGAAAAAAATGTCGCAGATCTCACTGCTCTTGCCGATAGACTGCTCAACGGCGTGGACCTGGATAACGATGGGACAATAGAACCGATACCCGGTGAAAGCGGCGCGCAATTTGCGTACGATTATGCATACTCGATGGCAGATATGCCGCTTCTGAATGTTGGGAATACACCCACACCATCGGTCTCAGGAGGAGGGACCTCCAGCGGTGGTTCAAATGCCCCGCCACCAAAACCGAAGAACACACCAAGGCCTCCCAATGAAAATAAACCGACTAAAAAGCCCTAAAAACGCGAGTGAAAACTCGCGTTTTTTTACTTCGCTTTGCCCTGGCTCGCCACTGCCGCGGCTTTCTTTGCGGCTTCTTCCGGATCACCAAGGTAATAACTCTTGATCACCTTCAGGTCATTATCCAATTCATAGACCAACGGCAAGCCAGTGGGGATATTTAACTCTGTTATATCTGCATCTGAAATATTGCTGAGATACTTCACCAGCGCGCGGATGCTGTTCCCATGCGCGGCCACAATGACGCGCTTGCCCGATTTGATCACAGGACTCAACGTCGAGTGCCAGTAAGGCAGGACTCGTTCCAGCGTGATCTTGAGCGACTCGGTGGCGGGCAATTGTTCGGGAGTCAACGAAGCGTAGCGCGGGTCAAATCTGGGGTGACGTTCATCTGTCAATTCCAATGCAGGAGGCGGAACATCATAACTGCGTCTCCATATCTTCACCTGCGCTTCGCCGAATTTCTCAGCCATCTCCGATTTGTTCAATCCCTGCAGTGAACCATAATGACGTTCGTTCAATTGCCACACGTTCGTGACGGGGATCCATTCGAGATTCATTTCCTGCAAAACAATCCACAAGGTCTGAATGGCGCGCCGCAACACGGACGTGTATGCAACATCAAACACATAACCCTCCTGTTTCAACAACTTCCCCGCCTCAAGCGCTTCCGCTTTGCCTTGATCGGTAAGCCCGACATCCGTCCATCCTGTGAAACGGTTTTCGAGATTCCAGACGCTCTGTCCATGACGGACCAGTACGAGTTTAAGCATGAACATCTCCTCAAAATAATATCGGGCGAATTATAGCCCAACTCTTCCAGCCATAGTAAAATCATGCCATGATCAAAGACGACATCACCCCCAGCCGGCAACAATATCTGGACATCAAACGCGAACACCCAAATACGATCCTGTTCTTTCGGCTTGGTGATTTTTACGAGACCTTCGACGAAGATGCCGAAATCACCGCGCGCGAACTTGATATCGTGTTGACGTCACGACCCATTGGCAAAGGTGTGCGTGTCCCACTGGCGGGTATCCCCTATCACGCTGTGGATAATTACCTGGCCCGTCTGATTGAAAAAGGTTATCACGTAGCCATCTGCGAACAAATGGGAGATACACCCATCAAGGGACTCGTCCCGCGCAAAGTAGTACGTGTTGTGACGCCGGGGACGGTGACCGAACCGGGACTCCTGCCCGGTGACTCGAACAACTATCTTGCCTCGGTCATTCTGGACGAGAAAACTGCTTCTATTTCATATGTCGATATCACCACTGGAGAATTTGCAGTCACCGAACTCCCGCTTGAAGCCGTTCGCGCCGAATTGACGCGTTTACACCCGGCAGAGATCTTGCTTCCAGACAATCAACCCTTGAACGACGGTATACAAGGTCACCAAACCCCCTACCCTGCCTGGAAGTTCGAACCCGGCAAATGTGAAGAGACTTTGCTCGCGCATTTCAATGCCTCCACACTCGAGGGATTTGGTATCAAAGGTCACAGCCTTTCCATTCGCTCTGCGGGTGCGATCCTTCAATATCTCAAGGAAACACAACCAGACTCTCTTGCGCTCCTCACAAGTCTTCGTTCCTACAGTATCCACGAGTTCATGACCCTCGATGCATCCACGCGCCGCAATCTTGAACTCGATGAAACTCTGCGCGGCGAACGAAAAGGATCGTTGCTTGGCACCCTCGATCATACCGTCACACCGATGGGCAAACGTCTGATGCATCAATGGGTCAGCCAGCCACTGCTGAATGTGGATAAGATCCAACACAGACAGGATGGCGTTCAGCATTTCTTTGATAATGGCATGAAGCGTGCAGAGATGCGAAATGTGTTAAAACCTCTGGCAGACCTGGAAAGATTGGTAAACCGAGTCATGGCAGGTCAGGCACAACCACGCGATCTTGTTGCCATGCGCGATACGCTTGGCCGGCTTCCGGAAATCATTGAAGTTGCAGGGAGCGATTCATCGCTTCCAAAACTTTCCCCTGCAAACGAGGAGTTGTCGCTTTTGCAGGCGGCAATTGACGATGATCCACCGTCCACGTTGCAGAATACTGGAATCATCCGCGCTGGATATTCACAGGAATTGGATTCGGTCATTGACGCGTCGAAACA
>DATIUT010000078.1:0-3776 GCA_035466615.1 Anaerolineales bacterium
AACAACCTGGCCAAGTTTTGGCGATAAGTGTCCCGCTCAATAACATTAGGCAAATCCTCAATAAGCGGTAACACTTGTGCGGCAATTTGATCTTTGACTTTAATATCTTTTAAATCTTGTCCTATAACGAGGGTTTCCATCACATGCGTGACAATGGGTTTTGCATTCTCAATTATTTTTGCCCATTCATCCTTGTTACGCGCGACAATTTCATCGGGATCGAGATCATCGGGCATTGTCGCTACGCGCAAATCTGCTTGGAGGCGTGCTTCGTTGCGGAGAAGTCCACGCGCATCGAAGGCAAGTTCGCCTTCCTTGTCCATGGCGGAGCGCGCCGCGTCGAGTCCGCGTAGCACGGCTTTTTGTCCCGCAACATCGGGGTCAAGCGCAAGGACGATGCGCCGCGTGAATCGCTTGAGCAAACGCATCTGGTCTTCAGTCAATGCCGTGCCCATCGGCGAGACGACGTTCTCGTAGCCCGCCTGATGCAAGGCAATGACATCGAGATAACCTTCCACGATCACAGCCTGGTCGGCTGTGCGGATCGGCTTGCGGGCACGGTCCAGTCCATAAAGCAATCGTCCCTTGGAAAAGATCGGTGTCTCTGGTGAGTTCAAGAATTTGGGAATATCGTTCGGGTCAACGATGCGCGCGCCGAAACCAGCCATCTTCCCATTCTCGTCGCGGATGGGAATCATGATGCGGTTGCGGAAGCGGTCATAATATCCGCCGCTCTCGCGTACGGAGAGCAGACCTGCATCATTGAGATCCTGCTCGGAATAGCCGCGTCCGCTGAAATGGGTTAGGGCGGAGTCCCAGGTATTGGGCGCATAGCCCAGCCCGAACGTCTCGATGGATGCGTCTGTCAGTCCGCGTTTCCCGCGAAGATAAGTCAGAATCTCTTTGTTGGCAAAAAGGTGGCTTCGATAAAAAACGATTGCGTCTTCCAATAATTTGCGAAGGTTCTCGTAGGCTTCCTTTTGTTCGGGCGTTTGTTTTGTATAAGTTGGAACTTCCACCCCCGCGCGCGCGGCGAGTTTGTTGAGCGCCTCCTTGAAATCAAGGTTCTCGCGCTTCATCACAAACTTGAAGATATCGCCGCCTTCGTTGCATTGACCGAAACAACGCCACGTCCCGGACTCGGGCCAGACCACAAAGGCAGGCGTCTTCTTGTTATCGTGGAACGGACAGAAACCCGTGTAGTTCTTGCCCGCATGGCGCAGTTTGACACCGGCCTCGGAAACGAGGTCTACAATATCAATGCGTGATTTGATCTCATCAATGGTGGACATGATCAGCGTTCAACAGTTAGCGTTTTGCTGAACGAATTATAGACGCATTTGACGAATCGGCAAAATAAAACGCAGGGACGCGAGGCGCTCTACGACAAGACAAGGATCAACAGGGATTTTTTTGCTATCATGATTTCCTCGCTCATTACCAGGATATCGATAAGACGTCCGCACCCCGCCGCATGTTCCAAACAAAACACCCAACCTCAATATGCGAGATTGGGGGTTTTCATCAGATCAATTTTTGTGCTAAAAGCCTTCGAGTTTGCTCAGATCTGCAATACCCGATGACAATGCGGAAATTTTTTGCAGCAACCCCAACCGATTTTCCCTGACCTTCTGATCTTCAGCCATGACCAATACTTTATCAAAGAATGCATTGATAAGGGGAATGAGCTTAACAATGATGTCCAGGAATTCATCCACGGTTGCAGGCTGTGTTTTTGCATTGGTTTGCAGGGCCGCAAACAAATCCTTCTCTTCCTTTTCGACGAATGTCTTCTGATTGACTTTGAACGTTTCTTTCTGATCACGTGTAATGCGGACACATCTTGCAAAGCCGGGGAGAATTTCATGCCAGCCTTCCCGTTCCACCCAGGCCTGCAATTGCTTCACCGCCCGGGCCGAGGCGGCCGGGTTGGCGGATTGCTCCGCAAGAACGGCATCAACAACATCATATTTGTAGCCCATATCCTTCAATACAACCGACAAACGTCCCGCAATGAAATCCAAATTTTTCTCCTGCGCTTCTTCACTGACTTCAATTGGTTGTATCTCAGCAGATTTTTTTATGGCAAGAGCAAGGTCAAAGTCAACATCGTGTTCGATGAGAGGCTGGACAAGTCCAATCGCAGCGCGGCGCAAACCGAACGGATCTTTCGCTCCGGTGGGAGCCAAACCCGCCGCGAAGAAACCGACCAACGAATCGAGTCTATCCGTCAACGCAACGACAAGACCGGGTTTCGATTGAGGCACGGTTTGATATTGTTCGCTGATGGCAACAGCGACTTCCCTGGATTCCCCACTGCGCAATGCATATTCACCGCCGATAATGCCCTGCAATGAGGTCATCTCCGTGACCATCTGGGTGGCGAGGTCGGCTTTGGCAAGATAGACCGCGCGTGCCAGAGCCTTGATCGTCGCGGCGTCCTTGATATGAAGCAAGTCTGCCACTTCCGCGCCGAGTTTCAACATGCGGTCTGATTTATCGAGCATGGAACCGAGTTTGGTATGGAAGGTCAGCGTGGAAAGTTTGGGGCGGTATTCTTCGAGTTTGAGCTTGAGGTCTTCGCGCACGAAGAAGTTTGCATCCGCAAAGCGCGCGCCGAGGACGTGTTCATTCCCTTCGCGGACGATGTTCACGCCAATATCATCACCGTTGCGGATGGAAATAAAGTGAGGGAGGAGGGTTCCATGTTCCAGGTTCCAGGCTTCAGGTTTGGCGTCCGACGCGGAGCTTGAACCTTGAGATTTGGAACTCTTTTGAACAGGGAAATAACGCTGGTGTTTCTTCATCACCGAGACCAAGACATCGCGCGGCAAGGTGAGGGACTCTTCGCTGAAGCCGCCCATCACTGCCGTGGGCATTTCGACAAGATTCGCCACTTCGTTGAGGAGGCCTTCCTCGATGATGGCTTCGCCGCCGACAAGGCGCGCTGCTTCTTTCACCTGTTCCACGATGGAGGCTTTGCGTTCCTCTTTATCCAGGATGATTCCAGCTTCGCGGATGACATCGAAATATTTATCAGCGGAGGGGATTTTGATTTCGGGAGAGTCGTACGGGCGCAGTCCGCGTGAGATGTTGCCAGATGCTACACCCGCAAATTCAAATGGAATCACTTGATCACCAAATAAGGCAATAAACCAACGAATTGGGCGCGAGAATGCTACGCCTGAATCATTCCAACGCATGGACTTTTCAAACTTGATGCTCTCAACCAGTTTTGGCAAGGCTTCGGCTAAGACTTCGGGAGTCGGGCGCCCCTTTTGTTTTACGACAGCGAAGACGTATTTGCCGCCACCTTCTTCGCGGACTTTGAGGGATTTGATGTCTACACCATTCTTCTTGGCAAAGCCCATACCCGCAGGCAGTGCAATGCCGTCTTTATCGAAGGCTTTATCCGCGGGCGGACCTTTGACGAGGTCTTCGCGGTCGGGTTGATTCGGGGAGAGAGAGTCAATGGAAACAACGATCCGCCTCGTGGTAGTAAAAATGCGAATATTCCCGTGATCAAGATGAAGTTCATTAAGCAGAGTCGGAATCCGCTGGTTGAGTTGGTCATAAGCGGTGTCTACATCCGAAGCAGGGAGTTCTTCGACGCCAATTTCTAAAACAAAGCCGGCAGGTTGAAGGTTGGCAGGTTTGAAGGTTGAAACCTGTGAACTTGCAGCCTTTGAACCTTCACCTTTTAACAATGGATATTCGAGTTCTTTGCGTTGCTCCTCATATCCCTCCGCAACGCGTCGGGCAAGTTCGCGCATTCT
>DATIUT010000079.1:0-5897 GCA_035466615.1 Anaerolineales bacterium
AGTGCGAAAATAAAAAATAAGACCCTAAAGGTTTTTGATGCCATTCAGGGTCTCTCATATTCGATGCCCCGCAAGTGCCGTGTGATGCCAGGTTTTGAACCTGCTTTCGCAGGTGGGTCCCGACCCAGAAACGCCGCCTTGGCTCAGGCCTATCGCGTTATTTCTTTAGGAGTTTGAGACCCTAAAAGTGAGTGTTGGCTCAAAACGGGAAGAGCAACATCACGCACACTGCAGGGACACTGATTTTTATACCATAATCATCCGTGCAATGGTAGAGGAAAATTAATTACGGTTTTATAAAGCAGTTGCTTTTACAATCATTCTGTGCTAATCTTGCCTTGATACAGACTATTTCATATAGAGGAGAAATATATGGCTGCTGTACCCGGCATTGATGTTTCATATTGGAATTCAGGGATCGACTGGCCGAAAGTCCGCGCGACAGGACAGCGGTTCATGTTTGCCAAGGCGACTGAAGGAGATTTTTATGCGGATCCCGCCTTCGCCGCCAACTGGTCCGGCGCAAAATCGGCTGGACTCTTGCGAGGGGCTTATCATTTCTTCCGCTGTAATGTGGACCCTGAAAAACAGGCAGAGAAATTCATTGATTATATAAAGGCGGTCAAGGATAAGGGTGAACTGCCTCCGGCCCTAGATCTTGAAACGCAGGATGGTGAGACGACAGACAGGATCATTTCACGTGCAAAAGTCTGGCTGGATGAGGTCGAAAAGGCGTTTGGAAGAAAACCCATCATCTATTCCGGCCAATACTTCCTGCAGGATTATTTTTCCGAAGCCGGTGGCGGGCCTCCCAAATGGACGAAGGATTACCCGCTCTGGCTGGCACAATACCCGAATTCCTATGTGGATGGTCAGAAACCGTTCCTGCCTCTCGGCTGGTTTAGCTGGACGTTCTGGCAGTATAGTGAGACGGGCAGTGTCAACGGCATCAACGCCAACGTCAATATGAACGTCTTCAATGGCACATTGGAGGAATTGTATAAATTCGCAGGGGCGCAAATTGTTACCAAGCCGACAACGGAGAAGAAGACCCATACTGTCAAAGAGGGCGATACTTTCGAATCGATTGCGATTAAGTATGGGGTTACAGTCCGTGAATTGGTGAGCGCCAATCCGCAACTGCTCAAGAGCGGCGATGCTTTGACGATACCGGTCGCTGTGGCGATCCCCTCCGAAGGCGGATCTGGATCGACTGGAGGTGTAACGCCTCTGCCAACCCCCCAACGAACACATATCGTCAAGCCGGGCGACACACTGTATGCCATCGCCATCAGATACGGCACCACGGTCGCCGCGATCGCGACAGCAAACAACATCCCCAATCCCAACAATATTAATGTCGGGAAGGTGCTGATTATCCCGTAATTCAATTTCCGTCTGATGGGCGATTTTCAACCCCATCGTTTGGTCCCTCGCCACTGGCCATCCCTTGGGGCATTCCGGCGTCAGGTTTCATTACCGGGTTAGATACGTTGATGTATTGATGCGACCCCCTATCCAGATTACTGAAAATAAGGAAATCCCATTGATGCATAAGCGTCTTATTTACGGTTTAATAATGGTCCTCGCCTTTATAGGGGTCGTTCTTGTGGGCAGGATTATTGAACCTCAACTGTTTGCATGGGCAACACAGCGTATTGGCCGTGCTCCTACTCCAAACGCAACCCTGATTCTGAACAGGGTCGGTTGGGGCAGTTTACTTGCGTCAATGATGCTTCTGGTTTACTTAAGGTTGTTTTTTTCACGACATCAACAAATAGCTTCATGGATAAAACAGGTCGCTCAAAAAATTGATGACTGGTTGGATGGCCATCTTGGAAATGTGATCGATTTCAACCGAAAAATACCCGCAATAAATTCAATGAACCATTCCGACTGGGCAATAGTTGTCGCTGTTGCCGTTTTTGCCTTTTTGTGTCAAATCGAACGGTTTCAGGGGGATTATCCAAACGTTATCCTCGGTAGCGACTTGGCTAATATTACAGCCATGGCTATGGCCTATGATCATCCCGGGTGGTTTCACAACGACTTCTTGCTGGACAACACGGACAACTTCAGGATTTACTTCCAATTACACGTTCTTTTATCACGCTGGCTCGGAACGTTCCTGGGCAACTACAACATCAGCCTTATCGTGTTGCTTGGCCCAACCATATTCATTTATCTGATTGGATTATATTTTCTTGGAAGAATGGTTCTGAAACATAGGTATTGGGCGTTAATATTTATGGTGGTTAACGCCATCCCCATATATCTTGTCTTTGAAACATGGGGAGTGGTCAGGGACCCTGCGCCTCGCACTGCAATACAAGCCCTATTACCTTATTTGCTTATCCTGGCCTGGAAATGGAGGGAACAACCCAGGCTGTGGGTCCTGATCGCAATATTCACAGGTTTGCTGGTTTATGTTCACGCAGTCGGCACCCCTGTCTGGATGGCGGCGATCCTGCTTGGAATGTGGAGCCAGATGCCATCGACATGGCCATTGTTCAAACGCGTCGTCTCGGCGGGCATGCTCGGTGCGACCATGCTGCTCATGGGATCAGTATTTATTTACATTTATCTTGACAATCATGTGTCGGGCGGAATTGTCAACTATTCCGAGATGATCCAAATGTATCGTCTCGTTCTTCCCCCGGACATCCTGAATGTCTCGGGATCGACAGTGAAAATAATCAGATATCTCCTTAATATGTGGCTATTGCCAATTGGAGCGGCGGGAACGATATTACTTTTAATTTTGAGGCGCGGACAGCGCAATGAGATCATGATGGTTCTGGCCTGGCTTGCGGCGGCCACTGTGATCTCGGTAATCGTACCTTTGATGGAGCGTGTCGTTGAGGCTTATTTACGGTTGCTTCCCATGGAGACCGAGTTGGTGCGCGGCGTGCGATACTTTATTCCATTGTTGTCCCTGCTTGGGTTGTGGGGATTGAGCGAGTTACACAACCGCATCAAAATTCCCCGGCTTGGTATCCTGGTGGCGATGATTGGGTTGATGTTAATTCACAATGTATACCAGAACAGATTGATAGGGGAACTCAATTTTAATAAAACCGTAGATTGTATGAAAAGCGGACATTTGATATGCGCTCAAAAATCGGATCTGCAGGACGTTCTTACCGTGCTCAGGGATAAAACCGAACCGGGTTCTCCTGTATTTTTCTCCGATTCTGCCTACGATACGCTTCCGCTTGCTGTGCGTTATATAGCGCAACGACCGCTTGTCTATTCCTATAAAGATCGAGGGGCCGGTATTTCTGATATGGATAAGCTCATGGGCTGGTACAGTATTTTCTCGCAATTGAGCGCTCACGAATCAACCACGGCATGGTTTAAAGAAGATCCGCAAGGATTGATGGATTTCGTTCACAACCTGGACGCGAAATATCTTGTTCTCAATATGCCTATAGCGAAGACGGAAATGGGAACACTGCCTGCAAATATCTTTTATGAAAACACAACCTACACTATTCTGGAATTAGTGCCATGAAGCATCGAAAAAGAGAAGGACGCACTGTGTTGAGTGCGTCCTTCCTGGTCTCTATGGATTTGTTTGTCAACTAGGGGTACACCCTCTTGATTGTCCTTGGGAATGGGATTGCCTCGCGGATGTGTTCGATGCCGCACAACCATGCAACGACCCGTTCCACACCCATACCGAATCCGGAATGTGGAACGGAGCCATATTTGCGAAGTTCCAAATACCACTTGAACGCTTCTTCGGGCAACCCCTCCTTGCGGATGCGTTCCAGCAGTTTGTCGTGGTCGCTCATGCGCTCGGAACCGCCGCAGATCTCGCCGTAGCCTTCTGGCGCGAGCAAATCCACAGATTTGCAGACTTCAGGACGGCCCGGCCAGGGTTCCATATAAAAGGCTTTGACCGCGCTCGGGTAACCGTACACGAACAATGGCTTGTCGTGCAGTTTGGTCAGTTCGGTTTCGTGCGGCGCGCCGAAGTCCATGCCCCATTCGAACTTGAGCAATTCCTTGCGCTCAGGGTCGGTCTCTTTTTCGTACAACTCGATCAGGTATTTCGCCGCATCATCATAGGACATGCGCGGGAATGTGCCGGTCACGTTTTCGAGTTTGGTCACATCACGCCCAAGGAATTTCAATTCCGCCGCGCAATCCTTCAACACGGATTGGGCAATGTGGGTGATAAGACCCTCTTCCACCTCCATCAAACCGTCCAGGTCGCAGAAAGCGATCTCGGGTTCGAGCATCCAGAACTCGGTCAAGTGCCGACGCGTCTTCGATTTCTCGGCGCGAAAGGTGGGACCAAAGCAATACACTTTTCCGAATGCGAAGATGTTGGCTTCGTTATAGAGTTGTCCCGTTTGGGCAAGGTACGCAAAGCCTTCGTCAAAGTAGGGCGTTTCGAAAAGGGTTGTTGTCCCTTCTGCGGCGGCGGGGGTGAGGATGGGCGTATCAAGGTTGAAGAAACCGTGACTGTCGAGATACTCGCGCACCGCAGACATGACCTTTACGCGCACTTTCAGGATTGCCCATTGACTTTGCATACGGACCCATAAGTGACGGTTGTCGAGCGCAAACTCGGGGCCGTGATCCTTGAGCGACATCGGATAATCCAGGCCTGCCTCTTGCACGATCTCGATCTGCTTCACTCCGAGTTCATATCCGCCAGGGAGGCCGGGCGCGCGCTTATCTTCACGGACAGGCCCCGTGATGATGACCGATGACTCCTGCGGCAGGCGTGAGACTCGGTCGAAGACTTCGGGGTCAAGGTCACCTTTGAAAGCCACGCATTGCACAAAACCCGAGCCGTCGCGGACGAGCAAAAAGCACAGCTTGCCTTTGTCTGTGCGGTTGTAGACCCAGCCTTTGATGGTTACTTCCTGCCCAACGTAGTTTGAAATTTTTGAAACGCTGATGTATTCAGCCATGAATAATGTCCTTTTGTTCCTTGATTGCGCCAATTATAGCAGATGGTCGTTTCTAATTTCTGTTACCACTCTTTGGCAACTTGAGCTGAGCCAACCGCGCTGACGATGACTCCAATCAGCACGACCAGACCGCCCAACAAGGCAAACTTTCCCATGCTTTCACCTAGAAATAAATATACCCAAACGGGATTGAAGACTGGCTCCAATGTGCCGATCAAATTCGCTTCGAGCGCAGGGATGTGTTTGATGCTTTTTGTGAACAAGATGAACGCCAGCCCGATCTGGAAGATGCCGAGATAGGCAATGATTGACCAGTTGGTGATCGTCCATGATTCTTTGAGGATGGAGGGAAAGCCAGTAACTGCCATGATAACGCTAGCAATCAGAATGCTGTCTTCTGGCCATCCGTCTTTTTGAGCGCGGAACGAGACCATCATGATCGCAGACGTCACACCGCTGAGCACAGCAAGTATGTTGCCGTAGAAACCGGTCGGGCTTAATTTGTCACCGAAGAATAATATCAATCCCAGAAAGATGATGACCATTGAAATCCAATCCGTGCGGGAGGGTTTTTCGCGCAGGAGCCAATACGCAAGCAACACTACATAGATGGGTGCGGTGTATTGGAGAAAGATGGAGTTGGCAGCGGTAGTTAGCTTCGTGGATGTGACAAAGAGAAACTGCGTAAGGATGGACATGCCTGCCGCCAGCAACATCCAGCGCGTCCACTTGGTAGGGAGGCGGCGCATGTAGAGCAGGAACACGATGCTGGTGAAAATGCCACGCCCCGCCAGAATGGACATGGGTTGCCAATCGAGCGCTTTGACGAATACCCCAGCAGTGCTCCACAGGATGGCGGCAAGAATGAGAAAGAGGATCGCCTTGCGGCGTTCGGTGAGGGATGTCATGTTTAATCCTTTAGGCTTTGTGGTGAAGCCTGCGGATTATAACGGATGATATTTGATTGCC
>DATIUT010000080.1:0-7200 GCA_035466615.1 Anaerolineales bacterium
CTGGTTGACCTGGACGACTTCAAGGCGATCAACGACGCGTTCAGCCACGATGATGGCGACGATTTCCTGAAGACGATTGCGCAGCGTTTCAATACCTGCCTGCGGGAAAGCGACACCATCGCCCGTGTTGGAGGGGATGAATTTGCCGTACTGCTCGAGGATATCGATCAGAAGAACGTTGGGATCGTTGCGCAGAAGGTGAATCAGGTCCTATCCGAGCCGGTTGAAATAAAAGGAAACACCATTGTATCCACAGCCAGTATCGGTGTCAGCATTTTCCCGCAGGATGGCGATTCGATCCAGGTCCTGCTAAAAAATGCGGACCTTGCCATGTATCAGGCCAAGGAGAGGAAGAATTCTTTCCAATTCTACAATCGCGAGATGGCGGTCAAGGTCGAAAAACAAATGGAGATGACCGGGTATTTGCGGTTGGCCCTGCAGGATAATATATTCCAATTGCACTACCAGCCCCAGGTTGATTCTTCAACAGGGAAGGTCACCGGCGTGGAGGCGCTTTTGCGCCTGCCTCATCCCACGCGGGAATGGATCTCCCCGGGCGAATTCATCCCTTTGGCGGAAAAAACGGGGTTGATTACAGCCATCGATGAGTGGGTGCTGCGAACGGCCGGCAGAAAAATAAGGGAACTGCGCGATGGCGGCAGTTCCGGTGTCATGATGTCGGTCAACCTGTCCAACCGGCAGTTGGGTCAGCCGTCCCTGTTCGCGATCCTGGAAGAGGTTCTCAGGGAGAACGATCTTGCCCCGGGCTGTCTCGGATTGGAGATCAGCGAAAGCAGTGTTTTTCAAAACCTGGATGCAACGGTCAGCGCCCTGTCGAGGTTGAAGTCCATGGGTGTCAAACTGGCAATCGATGACTTCGGCACGGGATATGCCTCGCTGAACTATTTGACACGATTTCCCCTCGATACGATCAAAATCGACCTGACCTTCACGCAAAAGGTGCTGTCCTCCAAGAGCGATGCAGCCATCGTTGCAGGTGTCATTGCCATCGCGAACCGTCTGGGTCTGGAGATCATCGTGGAGGGCGTGGAAAAGAGGGGACAGTTGGAATTTTACTCAGATTTGAACTGCCATGTCATACAAGGTTACTTTTACAGTCCCGCCGTTCCGGGAAGTGAACTTGAAGATGTGTTGAGCAGGGGCTTTTCACCCTTCCGCCCGAATTGATTCCATTCATTCCGAGAAGGATCACAAACCAGATACATCAAGCAAAACCCGCCTCTCGTGAGACGGGCTTCCTGATAACTGGTTGCTGACTTGCTGTGTTACGCCGGTACTTTCTGCGCTGCCTCAAACCCTCTTTTCAGCGCCTCGTAATTCTTAGGCAAAAGATGTTTATGTCTCACAGGCAAATGACCCTCCAGCGCCTTTTCGACATCCTTCACTGAAATTTCAGGCAATGCCGTCAACAACGCGCCAACCGCCACCATGTTGAGCAGTTTCTTGTCGCCGATCTCTTCGGCGATCTCGTTGCACGGCACAAGGATCACGTGGATGTCTGTCCGCTTTGCGCCGCGGTCCACCATGGATTGGTTGACGATTAATGTGCCACCAGTTGCCAGTGTCTCTTCATATTTATCAAATGACGGTAAATTCAAGGCAATTGCCAGCGGCGGGTTCTTCACAAGCGGCGAACCAATTTCATCGTCCGCGATGATGACTGTGCAGTTGGCTGTCCCGCCGCGCATTTCAGGACCGTAGGAGGGGATCCAGGTCACTTCCATGCCCGAGTCCATTGCGGCGTATGCCAACACTTGTCCGCCAAACAGAACGCCCTGTCCGCCAAAACCTGCGATGATGATTTCTTTTTGCATAAGTGTCTCCTGTCATTGCGAGTGACCGAGGGGAGCGAAGCAATCTCCTCGTTACCTGGGGATTGCTTCATCGCCTGCGCTTCGACTACGGTCTTACGATCGTTCGATTTCTGCTCCGCGCGACGGCTCCTCGCAATGACGAATTAAACTTTTACCTGCGCCACGCCCGCCGCGACCTTGTAATCGCCGAGCGGATAAGCGGGAACCATGTGCTCTTCCACGAACTTCAACGAGTTGACCGGCGTCATGCCCCAGTTGGTGGGGCAGGTCGAGAGCAACTCGACCATCGAGAAGCCAAGTCCGCGTGCCTGGGTTTCAAATGCCATACGGATGGCTTTCTTCGCAAGACGAATATTCTTCGGGTCGTGCAACGACCTGCGCACAACATATCCCGCACCATCGAGCGTGGCAAGCATCTCTGCCATGCGGATGGGGAAGCCCTGTGTTTCCACGTCTCGGCCATTGGGTGATGAAGTGGTCTTCATGCCGGGCAAAGTGGTCGGAGCCATCTGCCCGCCGGTCATGCCGTAGTTGGCGTTGTTGATGAAGATCACGGTCAGGTTCTCACCGCGCGCCGCGGCGTGGACGATCTCACCCATGCCGATTGAAGCCAGGTCGCCATCGCCTTGATAGGTGAACACGATGCGGTCGGGCAACACACGTTTGATGCCTGTTGCCATCGCGGGGGCGCGTCCGTGCGGGGCTTCGACGAAATCGGTGTCGAAATAATTGTAGGCAAAGACCGAGCAACCAACCGGCGCAACGCCAATCGTCCTGTCGATCAGGTCCATCTCTTCCAAAACTTCCGCGACCAGGCGATGCGCCACACCATGCGTACAGCCCGGGCAATAATGTGTCGGCGTTTCGGTAAAACCTTCGGGACGTTCGTAAACCAGATTATTTGAAACTGTTGTTGCCATATTTCTACCTCATCCCAACCATGCGCTCATACCATTCCTCGCGCGGGTTGGCTGTCACGTTCAGTTTACTCGTTGTAATGCGTTTGATCTCGTGCGAAATCTCCTCCGTGAACGGAACCACACCGCCCATGCGGCCATAAAACTCGACAGGCACGCGTCCCTTCACTGCCAGACGGACATCCTCAAGCATCTGCCCGGAATTCATCTCTGTGACAAGGAATCCGTTCACGCGCCCCGCAAGCTGGTCAATGATCTCAGACGGGAACGGGCTGACAGTGATCGGTCTCAACAAACCGACCCTGATGCCTTTCTGTCGCGCCTGTCGAACAGCAGACAAGGCCACGCGCCCCGCCGTCCCAAAGCCAACGATGACGAATTCGGCATCGTCGAGGTAATATTCCTTGTAACGAACTTCGTCGCGTTGAATGGTTTTCCAACGCTTCAAAAGTCTCAGGTTGAGTTTCTCCTCTTCGATGGGATCCAGGTAAATGGAGGAAAGGACGCGGCGCTCGCGCTTTCCCATTTTGCCGTCGGTTGCCCAATCCCAGTTTGCGCGTTTGATCCCCCTCATCTCGGGCATTTGCGCAGGCTCCATCATTTGACCGATGGAACCATCGAGAATGACCATGCAAATCGCGCGATATTTTTCGGCGAGATCGAACGACATGACCATCAGGTCAATTGCTTCCTGAACGGATGAGGGCGCAAGCACGATGGGCTGATAATCACCGTGTCCGCCGCCATGCACAGCCTGATTGTAATCAGCCTGTGAGGGTGCGATATTTCCGAGACCGGGCCCACCGCGCATCACGTTGACCAGCACCGCAGGGATTTCTGTGCCGGCAATATACGAGATACCTTCCATCATCAGGCTCACACCCGGGCTGGATGATGATGACATGACGCGTACACCCGTGCACGCCGCGCCATACACCATATTGATCGCGCCGAGTTCTGATTCGGCCTGTACGAAGGCGCGTCCCAATTCGGGCATGCGACGCGAGAGATATTCAAGAACTTCTGTTTGCGGGGTGATGGGATAACCGAAGTAGGCTTCGAGCCCGGCGCGTACCGCGGCTTCGGCTATGGCTTCATTGCCCTTCCATAATTCTCTTGGCATTTGTTTCTCCATGAAAATATGCAAGGGCACGAGACCTCGTGCCCTTGCGAAAAATTATGCTGGTGCAGGAACAGCCTTGGTAACTTCGCGATACACCGTAATTGCTGCGTCAGGACAGACCAGTGCACAAATGGCACACCCCGTACACCCGTCCTTGAACGTGTGCGCGGGGTGGTATCCCTTTGGGGTAAGCCTCGACATGTCCAGTTCAATCACCTCCTGTGGACATGCATTCAGGCATAACTCGCAGCCTTTGCAGTAGGTATCGCTGACTTCGATCCAACCTTTTGCAGGCATTGGCACTCCTTTATGTGAGAAGTTAGACAGTAAATGGCGAAATACTCGCCGCCCTGATTATGGCTTTATATGCATCTGGCGAGTAGTAACAAGCGTCATACTACAGTGTGTCAAATATCATTCGTTTTGAGAGTGGTAGAATCCCATTATAAATGTGATTCGGAGGATGAAATGACTGATGTTGTTATAGTGGATGCGCTCCGCACACCGATTGGCGCTTTGGGCGGGATTCTCGCTTCGGTGCGTCCGGACGATATGGCTGCTCTCGTTATCAAGGAAATTGTTCAACGCAACAAACTTGACCCTGCGCTCATCGAAGAGGTCTTTTTGGGATGTGCGAATCAAGCCGGTGAAGATAACCGCAACGTGGCGCGCATGGCGGCTTTGCTTGCCGGACTCCCTGTTGAAGTCGCGGGTGTGACTGTGAACCGCCTGTGCGCCTCGGGTCTGAATGCCATCAATCAAGCCGCGCGTGCCATCAAAGCAGGCGAGGGAGAGGTGTATATCGCAGGCGGCGTCGAATCCATGAGCCGCGCGCCGTACTCGCTTCCCAAGGCGGAGACAGGTTTTTCCTTTGGTAATCTCACCGCGTACGACACTGCACTTGGCTGGCGGTATCCAAATCCGGTAATGAAGGAAAAATACGGGACCGATTCGATGGGTGAGACCGCCGAAAACATCGCCAGGGAACGCCCGCACATCACGCGCGAGAGGCAGGATGCGTTTGCATTGCGGTCGAATCAACTGGCAATTGCCGCGGCTGACTCGGGGCGTTTTAAAGAAGAAATCATCCCTGTTTCCATCCCACAGAAAAAAGGCGACCCGAAGATCGTGGACACAGACGAACGGCCGCGCCGCGACACATCGATGGAATCGCTTGCCAAACTCAAGCCTGCCTTTGCCAAAGAGGGCGGAACTGTTACGGCGGGGAATTCGTCGGGATTGAATGATGGTGCGTCCGCGTTGCTCGTAACAAGCAGCGAAAAAGCGAAAGAATTAAATCTAAAACCATTGGTTCGTATCCTTGCCTCTGCTTCTGCCGGTGTTCCGCCGCGTGTGATGGGGCTGGGGCCTGTGCCTGCGACGAGGAAAGCCTTGCAACGCGCAGGGTTGCAGATGCAAGATATCGGGTTGGTTGAACTCAATGAAGCTTTTGCGATCCAGTCGCTGGCAGTTATCGAAGATCTGGTCGTTGACCCTGAGATTGTCAACGTCAATGGCGGCGCAATTGCCATTGGGCATCCGCTTGGTTGTTCGGGTGCGCGCTTGATGACGACTCTTATCCATGAAATGCGGCTGCGTGGAAATGTAAAATACGGACTGACGACCTTGTGCGTTGGCGTTGGCCAGGGTGAAGCGACAGTGGTTGAGTATATCGGTTAATGTTTACGTAACTTTTGACTTGGAGGCGTGTGCATGAAGCGAATACTATCCTCACTTTTTCTCTCTTCTTTACTGTTATCAGCCTGCACCATCCCTGTCGGTTCGACAGCACAGCCTATGGAGGATACTCCTGTTCCATATCCTGATACGCCTTCGCCTGTGACGATCAGCGCCCCCCTTGTTGAGTCCCCCGCGCTTGTCTCCATTCACTTCATTAACTCACTGGACGGCTGGGGTGTGACCGAAACACAAATCGTCCGCACGAATGACGGGGGTATTACCTGGTACAACGTCACCCCGCCTGATCTCACAGAGACGGGCTATAAAGTGGCTATGGATGTGCTCGATAACGATCACGTCTGGGTGCATCTGCCTGATTATGACAATTATCCAAACAGCGGGACGCTCTATCGCACCACAGACGGCGGGCTTGCCTGGGTGACTGCCTCTTCGCCATTCAGCGGCGGCGACATCCATTTTCTCGATGTGAACAATGGCTGGGTGCTTGCCGATCTTGGTGTTGGTGCAGGCTCCAATGCGGTTGCTGTATATCAGACAACCGATGGCGGCGCGTCGTGGCATCAAAAGTACATCAATGATCCCAATGCCGCGAATGCCGGCGAATCTCTTCCGCTGGGCGGGCTGAAGGCCGGGCTTGCTCCATTGAACATGCAAACCGCATGGGTATATGGCGTTACCTATGCATCAGGCAAACCCTATCTGTTCCGCACGGATGACGGCGGCGCAAACTGGAGTGAAGTGACATTGCCCCTGCCTCCCGGCGCCGAAAATTTCGAATTGGGCATAGACCGCGATCAAATGAAATTTGTCTCGTCCAATGACGGTTTCATCGCCATGCGTTTCACAGGTGATATCTATCAACTCGCGGTTTATGTCACGCGCGACGGGGGAAATACATGGACCCTCACACCAACCCTGATTCCCGATGGCGGCTCTGTGAATTTTATGTCAGCAGAGGAAGCGGTCATTTATAACGGCAACCAGTTCTACGTCACGCGAGATGCGGCGCGCACGTGGAGCATCATCCCGCCCGATGTGAAATTCGGCGATGTTTTTGCCGGTATGGATTTTTCTGATCCCAATACAGGCTGGGTAATCACACTGGATCCAAACAATCATCGTTCATTATATGGATCTGGTGATGGAGGAGCCACGTGGTTTCCCATCATCCCATGATTTGGATCTTGACCGCGTGCCTTGTGCTGTCATCCTGCCGGGGCTTCGCACCGGACTCACCGACGCCTGATTCGGCCCTCGAAGAAACATTTCTCCCCGAGACACCCACGTCAGCGCCGGGCTATGTGGAGCAAATCCGCAATGCTGAATACCAACTCGGCTTTGTAGATTCCCTGCGCATTGTACAACTGACAGACGGGAAATTTGAACAGGGGACTCCCGGTGGTGAAGATTACATTTCTGTCACTGTCACCGATTTCATGGCGCGCGGCGACTTGAACGGCGATGGCTTTGATGAATATGCGGCAATGATCGCGGAAAATTACGGCGGAACGGGTGTATTTGTTTTCCTCGCCGTGTTTGCCGATGTGAACGGGGAGCCTGTTTTCCAAACTTCTGCATGGGTGGATGACCGCCCACAGTTGAATGAATTCTCGATCAGCGACGG
>DATIUT010000081.1:0-9154 GCA_035466615.1 Anaerolineales bacterium
TCGAAGTCATCCAGCGTCACGGCGCGCAGGGATTCGGCAAGGGTAATTTCAAAGCTTTGTTCGAATCCATCGAATTGGAACAGGAACGGCGGGGAAATCTATAAACACAAACCCGAACCACGGATGCTGAAAACGACATGACATCCATTAACGATCGAGTAGACACACTATTCACTCAATGGGACGCCGGACGCGTCAACCAAATCAAATTCAGGAAGGTCAAATGAAATTTGCAACCATCGCAACGCTTCGACATACGTCCCAACCTGCCCTCGTTATGGGGGACAGAGTCCACACCCTGCCTTTCGCAGACATGTACGCGGTCATGGAGGTTGGCGCGGAGAAAGCCGCAGAGAAGGCATCGAAGGATTCTCTTTCGATTGACGAGGTGAAATTCCTCCCTCCACTCACGCCCTGCACTTTGCGAGATGGATATGCATTCGAACAACACGTCAAAACTGCCAACAAGAACCGCGGACGTGAAGTGCCGGCAGAGTGGTATGAATTCCCTGTTTTCTACTTTACGAATCCGAATGCCATATTCGGACATGATGACGAAATCCCCTACCCGCACTATACAAACGCAATGGATTACGAACTCGAAGTCGCGGCGGTCATCGGCAAAGGCGGGATGAACATCGAACCCGAGGACGCGCCGAATCATATTTTCGGCTACACCATCTTCAATGACTGGTCGGCGCGTGACATTCAGCGAAAAGAGATGATCGTTGGCTTGGGCCCGGCCAAGGGCAAGGATTTTGCGTCGGCGTTTGGGCCGGCTATCGTTACGCATGAAACGATTGCCGATAAGTCAACGGGAAGGCCGGGGGTGTATGAACTCGAGATGACGGCAAGAGTCAACGGTGTAGAGATGTCCAGGGGTAATTTCAAAGATATGCACTGGTCGTTCGGAGAGATCATCGCGCGCGTATCTGATTCGGTGATGCTTCACCCCGGCGATGTCATCGGCTCAGGAACGGTCGGCACGGGATGCCTGCTTGAGCTGACAAAGTTCCAGGGACCATGGCTGAACGAAGGTGATGTGGTTGAATTGGAGGTGGAACGGATTGGAATTTTGCGGAATAGAGTTGGAAGGCAGTTATTTTCTCAAAGATGAAACCGTAAAGGAGAAGCGGATGCCCTTTTATCACAAGCTCGGACAGATCCCCCACAAACGACACACACAATTTAGAAAACCGAACGGCGATCTCTATCGCGAAGAATTAATGGGATTGGAGGGATTCTCGTCCCTGCAATCCATCCTATACCATAACTTCATCCCTCCGCGAGTTAAACATACAGAAGACATCGGTTCATGCTCACCCGAAACTGTGGACTTCGGCCCAATCCGTCACCGCGCCTTCAGGACTTCCGACGTTTCGCGAGGCGGCGACGCGGTCTCTGCGAGGATTCCACTTCTGGCAAACAAGGATGTGTCCCTTGGCGTGGCGCGTGCCTCCAAAAGCATGGATTATTTCTATCGTAACGCGCAGGCGTATGAAACCTGGTGGGTGCACGAGGGAAGCGGTGTGTTGAAATCTCAATTCGGGAATCTCAAATTTCGAAAAGGCGACTACATCGTCATTCCGTTCGGAACGACATGGCAGATGCATATTGATGGAAGCGAAGCGCGTTTCTTCACCATCGAGAACCCGTCACAGATCGAGCCGCCAAAACGTTATCGCAACAACTTCGGTCAATTGCTCGAACATGCGCCTTATTGCGAACGCGATGTCCGCGTGCCCGATGAATTGGAAACGCACACCGAGCGCGGCGAATTCGAAGTGCGCGTGAAAGTGCGCGACCGTTTGAGCAGACACATTCTGGACCACCATCCCTTTGATGTTGTCGGCTGGGACGGATACCTCTATCCGTGGATTTTCAACATCGAAGACTTCGAACCCATCACGGGACGAGTCCATCAGCCGCCGCCGGCGCATCAGACTTTCGAAGCACACAACTTTGTCGTTTGCTCATTCGTGCCGCGTTTGTTTGATTACCACCCCGATGCAATCCCTGCACCATACAATCATTCAAACGTCAATTCAGATGAAGTAATTTATTATGCTGAAGGCAACTTTGTGTCCCGCAAGGGAATCGACCGTTGCGACATCTCCATGCATCCATATGGCTTGCCGCATGGTCCACAGCCCGGGATGACCGAGGCATCCATCGGCAAAAAGGAAACACAGGAACTGGCTGTGATGGTGGATACATTCCATCCTTTGCATCTCACAAAAGAAGCCCTGGAATATGAAAAACCAGAATACCAGTCCACGTGGATGGAAGGTAGCGGAGAGTAAAACGGACTTATCGAATGTGGTTCGATTGATATACAATAGGAGAAACAAAATGACGACGGGCAGAAACGCCCGTTGTTTCACGGAGCAACCATGAATCTCTCAACGTCACAGATCACAGACACAAAATTCAGGAAGATCACCAAAAAGATCGTTTCTGAAATGAAGCGACTGGAAGTGCCCGGTGTTGCCATTGGCATCTACCAAAAGGGAAAAGAATTCACAGCTGGTTTTGGCATAACAAGTGCCGAGCATCCGCTTCCCGTTACACCTGATACACTGTTTCAGACCGGCTCGATCAGCAAAACGTTCACAGGTACGTTGTTGATGATGCTTGCCGAACGAGGGAAAGTAAACCTGGACGCGCCTGTCCGCAGGTATATCAAGGATTTCAAACTCAGCAATGAAAACGTGGCAAGGAAAGTTACGGTCAGGCATTTGCTTACGCATATGGGCGGATGGGTTGGCGATTATTTCAACGAGTTCGGTAATGGCGATGACGCGCTCGACAGGATGGTGAAGGACATTGCCAGCCTGCCACAAATCCAACCATTGGGAAAGATCTGGTCTTACAACAACACGGGATTCAATGTTGCTTCGCGGATCATCGAGATTGTCACAAGGAAAACCTACGAGCAAGCCGCGCAGGAAATGCTGTTCAGCCCGCTTGGTTTGGACATGTCATTCTTCTACCCAAGCGACATATTGTTTACACACCGGTTTGTCGTTGGTCACCAGAAGGTAAAGGGAAAGGTTCAGGTGGCGCGTCCATGGGCGATCGGCAGGGCAGGCAACGGCGTGGGAGGAGTCGTGAGCACCGTCTGCGACCTGCTTAAGTATGCGCGTTTCCATATGAGCAGCGGAAAGAAAAATGTCATCTCAGGAAAAAGTTTGCGCGCCATGCGAGCCCCTCAGGCGGACGCGGGGCCGCGCGGGATGATGGGAATCACGTGGTTCATCCGGGATACCGGCAAATTCAAAGTATATGCGCACGGCGGCGCAACGCACGGACAGCAAGCCTATCTTTTTTATATTCCTGAAAAGGATTTTGCCTGTGCCATCCTGACGAACAGCGATGACGGCGGGATCATTACTGCAGGTCTTTTCGAGCTAATACTCGAGACCTATTTCAATATCGAACTTAAATCGCCGAATCCAATCGAGGTGGCATCGAAGGAACTCACGCAATATGTTGGACGTTATAAGATTGGCACCGAGTGTTTTGACATCAAGGTCAGAGGCAAATACCTGATGTATCATCACATCCCGCTTGGAGGCTTTCCCACACCCGATACGCCTCCGGGTCCCGCCATGCCGCCGATGCGATTCCAATTCTATGAAAAGGACAAGGTAGTCGGCCTGGATGAACCTTATAAAGGTGCGCTGGGCGACATCCTTCGCGACGAAAAAGGGCGCGTGGAATATTTCCGAGTCGGAGGACGCGCCCACAAAAGGATAAAGTGATTTGAAATGAAGAATAAAAGACGAACAACACTTGCCTCCCTGGTTTTGATCGCATCCATCCTTGCCTGCAACATACCGTCGGCAGAACAGGTCCCGCCGCCAAGCGATATGCAGACCGCCGCCGCTTTGACGGTGGAAGCATTGTTGATGCCATCAACCACTGCAACAACACAACAAGAGGAACAGGCTGTTTTACCTGTCACTTCGACTCCCACTGTTGGGCCGACCAGTACCATCACGCCCACATATTCCGTACCCATGTTAATAGTGCTCCAACAGACCAATTGCCGCGCAGGTCCCGGGCAGGATTATGAAGTCGTGTACACGTACCTGGCACAGAAGAAACTTGAGATTATCGGGAACTACCCGCAGGAAAATTACTGGCTCGTAAAATCCGCAGAAAGCCCAACAGGTGAATGCTGGTTGTGGGGTGAGTATGTGAAAATATCAGGAAGTTATTGGGTTGTTTCAAGTGTCACACCACCGCCAACAGCCACCATCCCGCCGCCGCAAGCGCCTGCAATTCGATGGGATTATTATTGCAATTATGCCAATCACCAGATGGATGTTTCTCTCAAATGGACGGATGTGGCATCAAATGAGGCGGGCTATCGTATCATTCGCAACGGACAGGTGGTCGCTGAATTGCCAGCCGGTTCCACGGTATATGTTGAAACCATCACATTGATCGCGGGAGAAAAGACAACCTATCAAGTCGAGGTCTTCAACAGTACAGGCTCCAAACAAAGTTCGCCAATCTCGTTCGAGTGCTGATAAAAAAGGACTTGCACATTCTGTCTGCAAGTCCTTTTCGTTTACTCTTCGAGCGCTTCCTTTGCCTTCTTCGTCATTTTGCCGCGATCATCCGTTTTGAGAATGCGTTTACGGATACGATACGACTCAGGTGTGACTTCGAGCAGTTCATCGTCAGAGAGGTATTCGATCGCTTCGTCCAGGGACATGCGGCGGGGCGGCGTGAGGCGGATTTCCATGTCGGCACCGGCGGAACGGATATTTGTCAGATGCTTCTTTTTGCAGATGTTGATGGGCATATCCTGTCCGCGCGTGTTCTCGCCGATCACCATGCCTTCATAGACCGCAACGCCCGGACCAATAAACAGTGTGCCGCGTTCTTCTGCGTTCTTCAACGCATAAGCGGTTGAGTCGCCCGCCTCCCACGCAACCAGCGAACCGGTCGTACGTGTGGACATGGGTCCCGCCATTTCATCGTAGCCGTGGAAGATGGTGTGCATGACACCCTCACCGCGCGTGGAGGTAAGGAATTGATAACGGAAGCCGAGCAGGCCGCGCGTGGGCGCGATGTAGACCATGCGCGTCATTCCCTGACCCGCGTCATGCATCTCCATCATTTTGGCCCTTCTACTCCCGAGCATTTCCACCACCGCGCCGACGGTCGCATTTCTGGTTTCAATGTGGACTTCTTCGTAAGGTTCGAGCAGGGCACCATCATCTGCCTGGTGGAAGATGACCTCAGGGCGCGAAACCTGGAATTCATAACCTTCGCGCCGCATGGTTTCGATGAGGATGCCAAGATGCAACTCGCCGCGCCCTGAAACCAAAAAATTCTCAGCAGATTCGGTTTCTTCAACACGCAAAGCAACATTGGTGCGCAGTTCATCGAATAGGCGTTCGCGCAATCTGCGGGATGTTCCCCACTTGCCTTCGGTACCTGCAAACGGAGAGGTGTTCACGCCAAACGTCATGCGGACGGTGGGCTCCTCCACTTTGATGGTGGGCAGGGCAATGGGGTTGGCAGGATCGCCAAGTGTTTCGCCGATGCCGATCTCGTTCAAGCCTGCCAGCGAGACAATATCGCCCGCGCTGGCTGATTCAATTTCGATCTTGTTCAAGCCCGGAAAGGTGTAGAGATACTTGGCCGATTCGGGAAGCGTTCGTCCATCCACAGTTATGCGCGCCAATTTCTGACCAGCCTTGATCGTGCCTGAAAACACACGCCCGATGGCAGTCACGCCGCGGTAATCGTCGTACCCGAGCATGGTGACAAGTAATTGCAGGGGTCCGTCAGGGTCTACTTTGGGGGCAGGGATATGCTTGAGAATGACATCGAATAAACAGGCGAGGTCAGGATCGAGGTCCGGGGAAAGACCGGCTCTTCCAGCAGTTGCCTGAGCATAGACAACGGGAAAGTCCGCTTGTTCTTCAGATGCACCGAGTTCGATGAAGAGGTCAAAGGTTTCGTTGAGAACACGGGAAGGTTCCGCATCCTTTCGATCCACTTTGTTGATGACGACGATGGCTTTGTGTCCCATCGACAGGGCTTTTTTGAGCACAAAGCGGGTCTGCGGCATGGGACCTTCGGCGGCGTCCACAAGGAGAAGCACGCCGTCCACCATGTTCATCACGCGTTCCACTTCACCGCCAAAATCGGCGTGACCGGGTGTATCCACAATATTGATCTTGATGGGTTGTCCGGTCTGAGGATCGTTGAGTGTAATGGCGGTGTTCTTGGCAAGGATGGTAATGCCGCGCTCGCGTTCGAGGTCGTTGGAATCCATCACGCGCTCGGCAACCTGCTGGTTATCGCGGAAGGTATGAGACTGGCGCAGGAGGCCATCCACGAGGGTGGTCTTGCCGTGGTCAACGTGCGCGATGATGGCAATATTTCGGAGGTCGGTTCGTTCGATAATCATGAATACTCACTATTCGGGTTTCGATATTTGATGTTCGGTGTTCGTTCAGTAGTGGGCCATTGACGATAGACCGCAGACTGATCTCTCATCGTCCATGGTCTTTCATACACACAAAAAATCCCCGACCAATGTGGCCGAGGACTTTCAATGAAGGGTCGGCTTGCGGGTGATATTCTATCAGATTGTTTGTGATTTGAGCAGGGGATGTTATAATTTTATCTCTATGGGATACGAACGTTCCGGCAGCATGTTCCTGTGCATTGGTGTAAGTGGGTTTGAGTTCAAGGGGCTCCTCGAATCGCGCCTGTTGCCTGGATGAGCTAATTCCGTTTTGTCGTCATATCCCGCCGCAGGCGCCTGCGGCGTTTTTGTTTTAATTTACAATGGAGCACACATGATCTCGATCACAGTTTCAAATGCCACCCTAATCCTTGGTGCGCACACCATTTTCCGTGACCTGAATTGGGAAATCCAACACGATCAGAAGATTGGTCTGGTCGGTCCCAACGGCGCGGGGAAATCATCCCTGTTCAAGTTGATCATGGAGGAACACGTCCCCGAAAAAGGCGGGACGGTCATCCGCGCCAAGGGGGTGACCATCGGCTATTTGCCACAACACCCCGAATTCGACCCGGACCGAACCGCCCTCTCGCTCGCGATCGAGGGAAACCCACGCGTCAAGGAAATTGATGAGGAGCTGAAACGCATCGAGAAAAAATTGGGCAACCCGGAAGTGTACAACAATTCCAAGTTGCTGGAACGCACATTGGATGCCCAACATAAATTGTTGGAAGAATTCGAATCGCTTGGCGGGTTGAACTATGAGTCGCGTGTGCACGGACTGTTGCGTGGACTTGGCTTACCCGAATCGGATTTCGAGAAACCCGTCCACGCGTTGAGCGGCGGGCAGAAGAAATTGATCGGACTGGCGCGGTTGATGCTGTTACATCCGTCCGTGTTATTGTTGGATGAGCCTGATAATCACCTCGATATGCCCGGCAAGGAATATCTTGAGAAATTGATTAATGAATATTCCGGCGCGGTCGTCATCATTTCACATGACCGCTACATTCTCGATGCGGTTGCAACACACATCGCCGAAATCGAAGATGGAAAGATTACAACTTTCACGGGAAAC
Source organism: Anaerolineales bacterium (assembly GCA_035466615.1). Taxonomy (GTDB): domain Bacteria; phylum Chloroflexota; class Anaerolineae; order Anaerolineales; family Villigracilaceae; genus Defluviilinea. The sequence goes on from DATIUT010000081.1 coordinate 7,575, forward strand.
TACACGGAATATATCGTTGACAAGGAAGAAAGGCTGGCACGGCAGGAGGAATTGTTCCAAATTCAGCAACGGGAGATCGGCCGTCTTGAAATGGCGTTAAAGCGATACAAGCAATGGGTCGTTGTCAGCGATAAATTTGCGAGCCGTGTCCACGCAATGGAGGCACGCCTTGACCGAATCGAAAAAATTGACCGCCCCATGCTCGAACGCCGCAAAATGGACTTGTCCCTGAATGGCTGGCGCGGTTCGAACCAGGTTTTGGAGTTTGAGGGTGTCACAAAGGAGTTTTCACATCGCAAGGTGTTGAATAACCTCACCTTCCTTATTCGACATGGTGAGCGCGTGGGGTTGATTGGCGCGAACGGTGCAGGCAAGTCCGTTCTATTGAGACTGATCCTCGGTGAAGAACAACCAACACTTGGCGAGATCAAGATCGGCCCAAGCGTAAAGGTCGGTTACTACGCTCAGGAACATGAAACGCTGGATTTTGACCAGACAGTGATTGATACTGTCCGACTCGCGGGCAATATGAGCGAACCGAACGCCGTATCATTACTTATCCGCTACCTGTTTACCTACCAACAAGCGACTCAAAAAGTCGGTTCCCTTTCGGGTGGCGAGCGAAGCAGGCTGCAACTGGCTTTGCTGGTTTTATCGGGGGCAAACTTTTTGCTGCTCGATGAACCGACCAACAATCTCGATATAGCTTCCGCCGAAGTACTGGAGAACGCGCTCGAGGAATTTAATGGGACGGTGCTTGTCATTTCGCACGACAGATATTTTCTGGATCGGACTGTCAGTCGGATATTTGAGTTGAAGGATTCGAAAATCACCGAATATATTGGCGGGTATAGCGACTATGCGGCTAAGGCCGGGATGAGTTCCCTCGAAACGAAGCAGGCAAAAACATAGAAAGAAGCGCCCTTCGTCCCGAGCGGAGCGAGGAAAGACAGTGACGAGTGTGGTAAAAAGACGAGGAAGTTTCAAAAACCCAGAAAGTGTTCGATGGTATAATTCCCGCCCGTATGATTCAGGAACCTTCATCTTCACAGAAAACAAAGGTCTGCCCCACATGCGGAACACGCTTGAGCGAGAACGCCGCGCGATGTCTCGTTTGTGGGACGGAGTTAACGGCGAAAGCCGCGCCAAAATCGAAAAAGGTCGAAACAGGCATGCAGGCAAGCCGCATGCCCGAGGTCACGCTCAGCCTGCCTGCCGCGCTTGGCGCGCTTGTGATCATTCTGCTCATCGGCGCGGCGGTTGTCTACTTTGGACTGGGAACTATCGGAACAACAAACGCCGAACCCACTGCCGAAGGCACTGCCACCACAACCGCCACCCCTACTCTTGCCCCCACAGAGACACAACCGCCAACGCCCATTCCAACTGAAACACCCCTGCCACCGCTCGATTACACGGTGAAAACAGGAGATTTTTGTGGCGGCATAGCGGCTGCGTTCAGTGTTTCAGTACAAAGCATTGTGGTATTAAATAATCTAGATGCGTCATGTAATAATATCTCTGTAGGGCAAACACTGAAGATTCCCTATCCGACGCCGACCCCTGCCCCGCCGCCCACC
>DATIUT010000082.1:0-1852 GCA_035466615.1 Anaerolineales bacterium
AGCGATGAACATGGCAAGGCCGATCAGCGAGGCGACGGCGATCATAATGACTGCCCATGTCGTGGCAGGAATACCAAAACCGCTCCATTCGACAAGATATAACCAGTCGGTGACATTCGCCACGGTGGCGACTGTGATCCAGCCGAGATAGATACTGAAGGGAATATCCACTGACCAGCGTTCGGCGCGAGTAACGGAAACGCGGTTTACATCGAGGCGCAGATAACTGGCAATCAGCAATCCCAAAAGCGCCAGCATAACCAGCACCCCCAAACCAAAATAGTTATAGTGCCATGTGAATAACCAGGCCGCATTGGCAATATTGCTCAATGCGAATAAATAACCCAGGCGTTGCAGGCGCGGGTTTTCCTTTTGCGATGGTTTAAACTGAAAAATCGTGAACGCAATCCAGCCGAGATAGATAATGCCCCAGATGGAGAAGACATAACCGGCAGGGACGAAATAGACCTGAAAGCGGTCTGAGATTTCGCCTGTGTTCTGTCCGTTAAGGGGAAGCGCGGACGCGAGAATGTTCACCGCAAGAGCAATGACGACGGTGACGAGATTGGTGATTTGACGAACTGTATCTTTCATTATTTTTTTCTCCTATGTTTTTCGATATTAAGAATTCTTGATTTTGAACCACAGCGATGGAATGCGACTAAGTTTTCCAAATGCACTTAGGGATGCTCGTTTTGTGAATATGTCGTAGTCATTCTTCTCAATCTCATCGAGAATGCCTTGATAAAAAACCGAGGCGGCACCGACGGCAAGTTGCCCTTCACGCTCGAGAAATTTTACTCCCGCCCACGATTCTTCATAAAGATGGCGCGTGCGCTCGATTTGAAATTTCATGAATTGACGCCAGGTATCAGTAAGGCGGCCTTCTGCAATATCCTGTTCATGGATGCCGTAGAAGGCAAGTTCTTCACGGGGCAGGTAGAGACGCCCAGCGCGATAGTCCTCTCCAACATCCCGCAGGATGTTGGTCATCTGCAATGCAACACCCAGTTTGATGGCATATGGAACGGCTTCGTTGGTTTTAAAGCCGACGATGTACATGCTCATCAGCCCGACAGTTGAAGCAACACTATAACAATACGTGGCAAGTTCGTCAAAGGTCTGATAGCGGGATTGCGCGAGGTCACGGTTGACGCCGTCAATGAGTTGCAGGGCGTAGTGGCGGGGGATATGGTATCGGGCGAGGGTATCTGCCCATGCGGCGGCAATCAGGTCGTTATGAAAGAATGAACCGTGTTCCACCATCCTGCGCCAGTAATCGAGTTGGGAGTCGCGCTCGGTGTCGGTGGATTCATCCACAATATCATCCACGGTGCGGCAGAAGGCATACAAAGCGCGGACAGCGGAACGCTTTTCCTCGGGGAGAAGCCCGGACGCAAAATAGAAGGACTTGCTGTGTTCAGCCGTGATCTTTTCAGCGCGTTCGTATGCGGTTTTCAGCGATACGTCGCCAGCCCAATATGAAAAAAATGGACGGGAACTGGGGTGTGGGATGTTTCCTGCGAGGGCGAGTAGTTGGCTTTCCCAACTGGCTTGTGCTTGCATGATGGACCTCCAAAGTTAGGTTGGGAATATTGTACTCAGTTTATCTTATTTGTCAAGGTTTTGCAAATATATATTATACAAAACCTTGACAAATACTAGACATTGAATATAATCATCTCAGTTGACAGTCAAGCAGGGCAAATAACCCCTCGCCCACAACGAAATCACCAGTAAGCAAACTCTTTTTGGCTATTGCAGATTTCGATAAGCCCCTCGATAAGCATTCGGGGCCGCTCAACCACCAGAGAGAATAGGAAACCATGAAAAAACCAACTGCAATTGTGAT
>DATIUT010000083.1:0-4894 GCA_035466615.1 Anaerolineales bacterium
TCAATAGAACAAAAATTCCTAATTTGCTAGTGCTCTGACGTGCATTAACTTGTCTGAACACAATTTCAGCAAAGTTTGGGAAAAGATAGGGAAGGGAAAGAGAATGGGGAGGAGATGAGGATGGGACCTCTCCCTGACAGTGATGAATTTTCGGCGGGACGGTTTGCCCCTCTCCCAATCCCCTCGTTTCACTTCGGGGACGCTTCGCGGGGAGAGGGCATTGTGTCGGTTTCCGTTCTGGTTGATAGGCAGGTCAAGATTAAAGAGTAGTTCTCGTTGGAAGAGCAAAAAACCTTTCCCCTTGGGGCAGACGGGAGAGGGGTTTGAGTCATCGCATCTCAAAATCCGGGGCGGGGTTTTATAAAAAAGGAGAGAGCATGAATACTTTTACTGGTTTTCTCAAACGGTACTCCCTGCCGATCGGCATCCTGTTGATGTTCCTGTTCACGTGGCCCATTGACCTCTCGAACTCGGGCATCCTGCCGTTTCAATTCCCGTTCCTGGTGTATCTTTTTCTCGGTTGGGGATTCATCTTCGCCTCCCTGCTCATGACGGGGCTGACTCTCGGCAGAGAGGCGGTCATTACGCTGTTGAAACGCTTCCTGATCTGGCGCGTGGGCTGGAAATGGTATCTGGTCATTCTGCTCCAGCCAGCGCTTCAAATTCTATCCATTGCCTTGAATTCCATCATCGCAAAGACGCCGATCGATTTCAGCGGAGTTTTTGCATACCAGATCTTTGGACCCGCCGCAAACCTGCCCCTGCTCTTTCTGCCGTTCCTTATTTCCGATGCCATTACCAACGGAGAGGAAATGGGCTGGCGGGGGTACGTCCTGCCAAGGTTGCAGGTGCAATTCAATGCATTGGCCTCTTCATTGATCCTTGGTGTCATCTGGGCGATCTGGCATCTCCCAAAATTTTTGCCTGATAACACCAGTTCCTTTGGGCTGTTCATGATACGGACGATCATTGTCACTGTCATGTACACGTGGATCTACAACGGCACAAAAGGAAGTTTATTGCTCGTGACCCTTTTCCATGCGGCGGCCAATGCGGGAGGCGTTTTCCTTCCTGTTGCCAATACCGTCTCTGGCGAAAACTCAGGTGCATTGATCATCGAGATCGTGCTTCAGGCCATCGCGGTGATGGTTATCATCCACTTCGCTGGGATAAATCGGCTCTCACGAACGGAACCGAAGCAATTGCAGGAGTAATCGGCGTATAGGATTGGTGTCTACTCCCTCGCCGAACAGGGGGACCATGCCCATGAATTCATTACCGCAGCATACAGAGTCTCCATCTGGTAACCGGCTGCCTTATTCTCCGAGCGAGTTGGGGAGAACGTGAGGATGTAGAGAGTCTGCTGATGCACGATGTACACCCTGCGGGTCAGATCCTGACCCGGCATCCCATCCAGGGCCACCGCTGCTTCGCCGCCGAGCGTCGCAGTCCAACGATCAAGGTTTTCGAGGGGGACACCCTGCTGATTGACCGCGTATGCCATGTCCTCATCAGCAATCTTCTCGGCCGTGCGATCATAGGCATCGCTGATCTCGATCCAGAAACGCCCTTTCGTATCCGTGTCCGGGAGATCGGGAGCAGCGACTTGCACTGCGTCATTGTAGGGCAGTTGTGTGTATCCCTGAGGATAGGAAAAACAGAGCCCCAGCCGCTCGCTGGCGCTTGAGTCCAATTCCACGGTGTCGTTCACGCTGGTTGAGGCTGGCGTACTTTCGAGCGCTGGCGGAGCTGAAGTGGAAACGTCAACGACCGAACAAGGGGACCATGTCCATGAGCTGGTTACCGCATTGTACAGAACCTCCATCTGGTCGTTTACTGCCTTATTCTCCGAGCGGGTTGGCATGAAGGCGAGGACGTAGAGAGTCTGCTCGTGCACGACGTACACCCTGCGCTGAAAATCCTGACCCGGCATACCATCCAGTACAACCGCTTGTTCGCCGCCAAGCATCAAGGTCCAACGACCAACGTCCACGCCGGCTGCAAACGTCATGTCCTGATCGGCAATCACTTCGGCGGTGCGATCATAGGCATCGCTGATCTCGATCCAGAAGAGCCCTTTCGTATCCGTGCCCGGAAGATTCGGAGCGACGATTTGCACTGCGTCATTGGAGGGCAGTTGTATGTATCCCTGAGGATAAGAAAAGCAGAGTCCCAGCCGATCGCTATAACTTGAGGATAACTCCGCGGTGTCGTTCGCACTGGTTGGGGGTGACGTATTTTCGAACACTTGCGGTGTTGGGGTGAAGACGTCTGCGACGGCCGGGGTAGAAGGCGACGCTGCACTGCAACTTGAAACAAGTCCGCTGAGGATGAAGATGATCGGAATCAACTTTCGTGGCGACACGATCCGTATGGGTGAATTGATCCTGGGTAGCATTGGTTACTCTCTTTCTTGAACGGTAGATGAGGCGGAACAGCCGCCGGTTGGTCTTCCTTATGCCACGGCATTCTGTGGTCCTTCAGTAACGACTCTGTCTCAGATACTGAGGTCAAGAACTCATCGCACATGGGAAAGGCCTTTTCGAGATGGATAAATGGATGTTTTCATTCATCCTTTTAATCTCCTTGAAGGCTTTAACGAATAGCGCGCAGAAAAAGTTCCTTTGTGCGAAGTTGGAAAGAACGGGTATTGCCGGATTGCTGCTGTACTGACGCGATTCACAGGACCTCACCCCCGTTCCCTCTCCAAATGGGAAGGGAACAGATCGCGTGATGGGTTTGTCGAATTTCCAAGTCAATGTTTCGCTTGAGGAGGGTTTCGGCTTCTCCCCCTGGGGGAGGCGGGGGGTGGGGTAAAATAAGGGCAGGATATTTTCATGACAGCTACCAGGGATGTTTTATTGGAAGTGATGACCCCGCTTGGGTTTCGTGTCCTGTTACTCGCGGGTATTGGGATTTAATTATCAGCGTAAAACATCCCGTGATGGCTGGGCGCGAAAAGGATGTCCGAAGTGCGCTGGAAAATCCAGATGAAATTCGTCAAAGCAAATCAGATGAGGATGTTTATCTGTTTTATAAAGCAGAACGTGAAAAGAGATGGATTTGCGCAGTTTCCAGGCAAACAGGCCACACAGGCTTTTTGATCACGACCTATCCAGCAGACGCGATCAAAGAAGGAGTACAGATATGGCACAAGTAAAAGTTTATTACGATAGAGAAGGAAATACACTTACCGTCTGGTTCGGCAATCCCGCCGATGAATATGTCGCGGAAGAAACGGGGGAAGAAATCGTGCTAATGAAAGACCGTGAAGGCAGGGTCATTGGGTTTGAGAAGTTGAATTTCACGGGACAAATGGGAGATGCAATAAAAGTTGCATTTGAGACGGTTGCGGTGTAGAGAAAGCTGTGAATTGGAAAACAAGATTCGAGAATTGGTTACAAAGTGAGTTCCGGCGGCGTACAATTACGCATATGGTGATTCAAAAGAGACGGCAGCCAAAGCCGTCTCTTTTTATCTGTCAGTGCGCGTGGGCGTGTTTCGCTTCGTGCGCCGCGGCTTCCATCCTCTCGAACATTTCCCGCGCGGCTTCGGGCGTCAGGCGCTGGTCAAGGATCGGCAGGTACACTTCCTCCTCCTTGGCAAAGTGGACTTTGACCAGTCCGTACACACCGAACAGCACGCGTCGCAGGGCTGTGGCTTGGGCGGGCGTCAATGGCTTGTCGGTCAAACCATATTTCAACGCTGCGAGTTCATCAATGTAGCGACCGACTTCCACGTGGTCGCGGCTCATCGTCTTCGTCGCATCGGGACTTCCGAGCACTTTTTGCACGACAGGATAGAGCGCCGCTTCTTCGGCTTCTGCATGGGGTTTGAGGTGATTGGCGAGGAAGTCATATACTTCCTCCACGCCGCGGCGGATTTCGGCAATCGGCGCGTCGCCGATCAGTTCCGCCGCCTGGCGGATGCGGTCCACGTGCGGGAACAATTCTTTGTGCTCATCGCGCAGGGGTTGGGTCAGGGTGTTCATGGTTTGGCTCCTTTTCTTTTTTGAACGATTACACCCTGAATGTACTCCTCCCCTTCCAAAACAACCATGACGCAGATCAATTAACTGCACCCTTTTTTGTCAATTTTTCCAACTGCTTCAAGTCCATGATGGTCACCCACTTTCGACCTGACTTGACCCATCCTTCCTCTGCAAAACGACTCATGACGCGGCTGACCGTCTCCGTCGTGGACCCGGTCATTGCCGCCAGGTCCTGACGCGAGAACGGCAACTGGATCAAGATCCCCTGTCCGCGGGTTTCGCCCAGTTTTCCCGCCAACCGCATCAGCGCAGACGCGATCCGTTGTTCGGCGGTGTACGCGCTCAACTGTTTGACGACCTCCTGCGAATCCGTCAACCGCTGACTGACGGCTTCCAGCACCTTGCGTGTCACATCAGGATGATCGGAAAGGATTTGTTCAAAGTCGCTAGCGGAGATTCGCAGGATGCAACAATCCGTTTGGGCGATGGCGGTGTCTGTGTGGACGCGCCCACCGAAAATGGTCAATGAGCCGAAATATTCCCCGCCATGCAAAATATCCAACAACACTTCGCGTCCCGAAGTGGTATTTCGCATCAGCTTCACTTTTCCCATCGCTACGAGATACAAGTATTGCGCCTCGTCGCCTTCGAAGTAAATCCGCTCATTCGCAGAGACATCCATATCACGGAAGAGATTGTTAATTTGGGAGATCGCCTCGGCGGGCAAATGCTTGAAGAACGGCAAACTGCCGATGATCTTCAAACGATATTCCAGCGAACAAATCGCAGGGTCCACCCAATCCAGGCGCACAGGCGATTTTGGACGCGACATCATTGCTCCTTCCCGGCCAAAGAAAAAACCTCCGTATATTATTATCGTATCACAATCAACATCCTGATGGC
>DATIUT010000084.1:0-2714 GCA_035466615.1 Anaerolineales bacterium
ACGGCTTCACCAGGGAAGACCGCCTGAAGTGGGCACCCTACGCATTGGGCTACCTAGTCAACAGCGCGGATATTTCCTACCTCGGTGACTTGAAATTTGAAAATGGAAGCCCGCTGTACAACGAACGCGAGCTGAGCCACATGGAGGATGTCAAACACGTGACACAAGGTGCGCTCAATGTCTGGTATATCTCACTCACCCTGTTGACCCTGCTTGGGATTTGGTCATGGCGCGGGGATTGGATGCAGGCATTTCGTCTGGGTTTGATGCGAGGCGGGTGGTTGATGGTCGGTCTGGCGGGGGTGATCGGGTTGATCGTTGTCATCGGCATATTGGTCAACCCGAACGTCTTTTGGAATTTCTTTGCGGGATTCCACAGCCTGTTCTTCGAAGGCGACTCGTGGCTGTTCCTGTACTCGGATACGCTCATCCGACTCTTTCCCCTGCGCTTCTGGCAGGACGCGTTTCTGTTCGCGGCGGTCATCGCACTGGGAGGGGCATTGGGGCTTGCATTGGGGTTGAGGCGTGGCGCGGTGTTACGAAATATGCATCACACACCGCGCAATACGAAGTAATGAATGATGTATAATCGCGCTGAGGAGAATTGGACATGTCGGATACTTTATCGCTTGAAAACAAAGTGGCTGTGATTACCGGTGGATCACGCGGCATCGGCCGGGCTGTGGCGCTCGAACTTGCGGCGCGCGGCGCGGCTGTGGTTGTGAACTACAACAAGTCACCCGAAGCCGCCGAGGAAGTGGTCAAGAAAGTGCAGGAGGCTGGTGGCAAAGCCGCCGCCTTTCAAGCGGATGTGTCTGATTTCAAACAGGCGGAGGCGCTGATCAAATTTGCCGTGGAAACATTCGGGGATCTGACCATCCTCGTCAACAACGCCGGGATCACCAAAGACACCCTCATCATGATGATGTCCGAAGCGGATTGGGACTCGGTCATTTCCACAAACTTGAAGTCCACGTTCAATTGTTCCAAGGCCGCGGTCAAACATATGATGCGCAAACGCACAGGGCGCATCATCAACATGGCATCGGTTGCCGGGCAGATGGGCAACGCCGGGCAGGTCAATTATTCGGCGTCCAAAGGCGGACAGATCGCCTTCACCAAGTCACTGGCGCGTGAAGTTGCCGCGCGCAACATCACGGTCAATGCCATCGCGCCGGGATTCGTGGACACAGAAATCCTTGATGCCATGCCGCCTGAAGTGCTGGAAGCCGCGCTCAAACTGGTTCCGCTTGGGCGCAAGGCAAAACCCGAGGAAGTTGCGTACGCTGTTGCCTTCCTAGCCTCGGACCAGGCCGCGTTCATCACCGGTCAGGTTCTGGCTGTGGATGGCGGAATGGCAATGATGTAGTAAATATATGGCATTGCGAGGGCGGCATTCTTCTGCCCGAAGCAACCTCTTGGTAATCAGGGATTGCTTCGCCCTCCTCGCAATGACAGGAGGATAATATGTTAGAAGAACACAAAACTGGAAAGACCACTGTCGCGCCGGATGTTCTTGTGACAATTGCAAAAATGTCGGCACTGAGCGTTCCGGGCGTCAGTCGCATGGCAAAAGTCAGCGGAGGTGTGAACCGTTTATTCAAACGCGGCATTCATGACGGGGTACGGATCGAGGTCGAAGACAATGTGGTTGTCGCCAACTTGTATCTCATCTTGAAACAGGATGTGAACATCCGCGAAGTCAGCCGCAATGTCCAGACACAGGTCGCACGCACCATCCAGGAAACGATCGGCATGGACATCGGAAATATCGACATCCACATCGAAGACATTGATTATGATGAAGAGGCAACACCCGCATGAAACCCCGCACCAGGGCACGCGCGCTCGCCCTGCAGGTACTTTACGAAGTTGATCTTACGAACCACCCTCCAGTTGAAGTGTTTAGGGAACGACTGGAGGAGACTCCGCTTTCTCCGGAGCTTTCCGAGTTCGCACGCCAGATCATCTTTGGCGTCCTCCCACTTGCAACCGTTCTCGATTCATCCATCGCCCAATACGCTCCCGAATGGCCCTTTGACCAAATCGCCGCGATTGACCGCAACATCCTGCGCATGGCATGTTGGGAATTCGCCGTGTTCCATGACACGCCCATCAAGGTTGCCATCAACGAGGCGGTGGAACTCGCCAAACAATTCGGTTCCGACTCAGCCCCGCGCTTTGTCAATGGCGTGCTGGGCAGTCTCGCAGATCATCAGCACGAAATCAAACAAACATTGCATAAGGTATAGACCCGTTCATGGAAATTCTTGGCATCGGACCATCTGAGCTCCTTTTTATCATCATCATTGCCCTCATCGTGCTTGGTCCAAAAGACATGCAGAAGGCGGGAAAGACCGTTGGACGCTGGCTCAATAACCTCGTGCGATCGGATGGCTGGAAAGCCTTTCAACAGACATCAAGGGAGATCCGCAATCTTCCGACAAAACTAATGCGTGATGCAAATTTGGAATTGGCAGAAACGGAAAAGGATATCCGCAAAGCCATGGGGGAAGGGTCCTACCGACCCGCTTCTCCTCAAAACCAAAACCTGCCTCGTCCCCAAGAATCAGGGAATACCATTCAGCCTCACTCTGCCAAACCCACTGAAGCCGATTCCGATCCAAATGAAAAAAATTCTTAAAGCCCTCTGGCGGATCATCACCTTTCCGTTCGTCGTCGTCTTCAATATCATTGCCTTCCCCTTCCGCATG
>DATIUT010000085.1:0-21588 GCA_035466615.1 Anaerolineales bacterium
TAGGTCCTTTAGGAGAAGCGTATGACGAGTAGTTCAATTGGGATGGGTGAACAAGACCGTTCAGAGCGCGAAAAGTTTGAGAGCGAATTAAAGCGGATACTCCAAGCCAGTGACAAATCAGGCATCCTTTTACGGGTGATCGGGTCACTGGCTTTTCAAATGCACTGTCCACAGTTTGGATACTTGCAAGCCGCCATGGGACGCGCCTACACCGATATCGACTTTGGCGCATACAGCAGGCAGAACAAACAAATCACCGGGCTCATGACGAGCATGGGATATGTGGAAAACCGTGAAGTGTTCATTGCATCCGAAGGGGAACGCGCCATTTTCGATAAACCCGGGACAGGTTTGCATGTGGATATCTTCTACGAAAAACTGGATTTCTGCCATGCCATTTACTGGAAGGACCGTCTCGAAGTCGACACCCCCACCATCCCTCTCGCGGAGTTGCTCCTTGAAAAGATGCAGATCGTTCAGATCAACGAGAAGGATATCATTGATACCATCATGCTTTTGCTCGAGCATCCCCTGGGTGATACGGACCGGGAAACCATCAACATCAAGTTCGCCGCACAATTGTGCGCGAACGACTGGGGATTATGGCGCACAACCACCATGAATCTGGAAAAAGTTAAACAACTGGCCCAGCATTACACACAACTTTCCCCGGAGCAAAAGTCCAGAATCGAATCGCAAGTGGATGAAACGCTCGCCCGAATTAACAACGAACCCAAACCGCTTGCCTGGCGTCTTCGCGACCGCGTGGGCGACCGCGTAAAATGGTATAAGGATGTGGATGAGGTTTAAGGAGTCAACATGACAAAACTTGTAAAAGATCTTATGCACGCGGGGCTGATCACCTGTAAACCAGACGCCTCCCTTGGACAAGTGGCAGTATTGTTGAATCAGCATCACGTTCACGCGCTGGTTGTTACGGACCGCGATGGGCGTGCGCTTGGGATCATCTCGGATTTCGACCTGCTCGCGGGAGAATGGCTTTCCTCCGACCCTGAAAGTCTGGATGTCATGCGGAAGTTGAGCGCCTCGGATCTCATGTCCCATCCGATTGATTCTGTCGAAGCGAACATACCCCTGGCGGAAGCCGTTCAAAAATTCACAGGGAAGGAAATCAGCCGCCTGTTGGTTACAGAAAAAGGAAAACCCGTCGGCATCATTTCACTTTCCGATTTCATCTCCAGCATTGCAAGTGAGATGAAACCCAGACGTGAGACAGTTGGCGATGTCATGTCTGACGCGATTCTCGTCTGCCGCGGCAAGACGCCTGTCGTATCCGCCGCGCGCGCAATGACATCAGCGGGCTGGCGCTCGGTTCTGGTCGTGGATGCAAAAGGTAAAACGCTTGGTGTGGTGAGCGGCAGGGACCTGCTATCCCTCGTTCAAAACGGCGTGGATGAAAGTCTCATCGTCCGCGATGTCATGCATCCCGCGTTGACCATCGACATTCATGCCAGCCTGCGTGAAGCCGCGGATAAGATGATCAAAAACCACTATCACAGACTCGTGGTCATCGACGCGGACGATCCCGAGGCATTCCCTCTCGGAGCCATTTCAACCTTCGATATTGTGGCAGAAATGGCGCGGCCGGATTCTGTCTGGCAAAAGTAATCGAGTCCTCAAGATATTGCATCTGGCAATATCTCTTTTATGTATCTCTATCGTCGAAATAACTAAGGAGAAGACGAACATGGCTGAATTCCCAACGCAGGCACAAGTCGTCATCATTGGCGGGGGTGTGGGTGGGGCAAGCATTGCCTATCACTTGACACTCATGGGCTGGAAGGATGTCGTCGTTGTCGAACGCCACGAACTGACCGCAGGGTCAACATGGCATTCCGCAGGGCTTGTGGGGCAGATGCGTTCAGATGCAAACCTGACCCGTATGATGCACTACAGCACGGATCTCTACCGCAAACTCAAACAGGAAACCGGACAGGATACATCCTGGCGCGAAGTTGGCGGTGTCCGCCTGGCTTCTTCGGCCGAGCGCATGGAAGAGACCAAACGATTGGTGGGCATGGCGCGTTCCTTCGGTGTGCCGATGGAATTGATCGCCCCCAAGGAAGCGCAGGATCTGTTTCCGTTGATGGACATCAAGGGCGTGGTTGGCGCGGCATACACACCCAATGATGGGAGCATAGACCCCACTGGTTTGACGAATGCACTTGCCATCGGCGCAAAGAATCGCGGCGCCAGGATACTCACGAACACCAATGTCGAGAAGATCAATTTGAAGAATGGACGCGTCAGTGAGGTGGTGACTGATCGAGGCACAATCAAGACCGAGGTCGTAGTGAACGCATCAGGCATGTGGGGACGTGAAGTAGGGAAAATGGTCGGGTTGAGTCTGCCAGTCATCCCGATGGCGCATCTTTACATCATGACAAAGCCCATCGAGGGCGTGACGAACAAATTCCCGAATCTACGCGACCCGGATTTGCTGGTGTACTGGCGTGAGGAAGTCGGCGGCCTCATTACGGGTGGATATGAACGCCAGCCCGCAACCTTTGGCATGAACGGCATCCCGAAGGATTTCAAGTTCCAGTTACTGCCGCCGGATTGGGAACGTTTCACGCCGCTGATGGAAAACTCGATCCGCCGCGTGCCCGCGGTTGAAAGTGCAGAGGTGATCAAACTGCTCAACGGGCCGGAAGGCTTCACACCTGATGGTGAATTCCTGTTAGGGCCCACATCTGTCAAAGGTTTTTGGGTGGCATGCGCGTTCTGTGCCCACGGACTTGCAGGTGCAGGCGGCATCGGCAAGGTGATGGCGGAATGGATCATTGACGGCAATCCCGAATGGGACATGTGGCGGCTCGACGTGCGGCGTTTTGGTCCGAATTACAACAATCTCGATTACGCCGCGGCGCGTACATTTGAAACCTACACGCAATACTACGATATTCATTTCCCCGGCGAAGAGCGTATCTCGCGGCGCAATGTGCGCACCTCCCCCACTTATTTCAGGTTGCGCGATCTGGGATGTCACTTCGGCGAAAAGATGGGATGGGAGCGACCAAACTGGTTCAAACCTTACGAGGAACTGGCAACGCACGGTCACGAGCCGAAAGGCTGGGCGCGGCACAACTGGTCACGCGCCATCGGATACGAACACTTGATGGCGCGCGAGAACGCAGGGCTGTTTGATGAAACATCCTTCAATAAATTCGAAGTGCGTGGGCCCGGCGCGTTGAAGTTCCTCAATTACGTGTGCGCCAACGAGATGGATCAATCCATTGGAACGATCACATACACTCAATGCCTGAACAAGCGCGGCGGCATCGAATGTGATTTCACGGTCACACGTCTGGCAGAAGACCGTTTCTTCATCGTGACAGGCACGGCCTTCGGTCAACACGATATGTCATGGCTTTCGCTGCAAATGCCCGAAGATGGTTCGGTCGCCATCGAGGATGTCGGATCGAATTACGCCTGTATCGGCCTGTGGGGACCCAAAGCGCGCAGGATTTTGGAGAAGATCACAAGCGATGACGTGTCGAACGCGGGATTCCCATATATGACCGCCAAACGCATCACCGTGGGCGATGTCCCTGCTCTTGCTTCACGCGTGACGTATGTCGGTGAACTCGGTTGGGAGTTTTACTGTCCGATGGAATATGGTCTGCGACTGTGGGATACGCTGTGGGAGGCGGGCAAACCCGAGGGCATGGTGGCGGGCGGGTACAAAGCCATAGACACTTTACGCCTGGAAAAGGGTTATCGTTACTGGAGCGGTGAGATCTCGCCGGATTACACCCCGTATGAGGCGGGACTCGGCTTTGCAGTCAAACTCGATAAGGATGACTTCATCGGCAAGGATGCGCTGGTAAAGCAGAAGGCCGATGGGTTGAAACGGAAGTTGTGTTGCATCACATTATCGGATGAACGGACCATTGCGCTTGGCAAGGAACCCATCCGCGCCAACGGCCAGATCGTGGGTTGGGTGGCCTCCGGCGGCTTCGGGTATTCGGTGAAGAAATCCATCGCATATGCCTATTTGCCGATGGAACATGCAAAGGTTGGCACAAAACTAGACATCGAATGTTTCGGCGAACAGGTTGGCGCGGAGGTGGCGCAATCTGTGCTGTGGGACCCGAAAGGTGAGAGAATTCGTCAGTGAACCGGAGCAGGCAAAAGTCTCGCACTGAGCCGTGTTAAAACATCACGGATGAAGCAGATCGTCATCCAAAACCAAAATCATTTGAGAGGATGCCCATGTCTACACTTGCCATTGATCGAGCCATCGCGAAAGTCCCGTTTTTGCACGAATCGAAGAATGTGAAAAAGACGCCGTTGAGCGGGGGAATTACAAACCTGAATTTTAAGATAGATGCGGATGGCAAGTCTTATGTCATCCGCCTCGCCGGTGAAAACACCGCGCAGTTGGGTATCAAGCGCGATGTGGAACATGCCGCGAACAAGGCGGCTGGCGAATTGGGCATTGCGCCCGAGATCATGTATTTCATCGAACCGGAGGGTTACATCGTGACGCGCTTTGTGGACGGCAAACCGATCCCTCCCGATGTGATCACCAAGCCAGATTATCTTGCGCGGGTCGCGAAAAAGATCCGGCTCTTTCATCGGCGCGGTCCCAAATTGAAGGGCGAGTTCAATGTGTTCCGCCGCGTGGAGATGCTGACAAAGGTATCCCAAAGCAATAACAGCAAATTCCCGAACGATTGGGATTGGATCATGCAAAAAACAATGGAGGTGAAAAAGGCTTTGGAAAAAGATCCCTACACTCCAACCCCCTGCCATGACGATCTCCTCAATTTAAACTGGCTGGAAGAGAATGTACCCGGCGGCATTGGCGAGATCAGGTTGCTGGATTGGGAATACGCCGGGATGGGCGATATCTTCTTCGACCTGGGAAATTTCAGCCACCACCATCGTTTGAACGAGGACCAGGTGCGCTTCTTCCTTAACGAATATTTTGGTGAGGTGACCCCGAAGCATTACGCGCGCCTGAGACTGATGTGGCCCATGTCCGAATTGCATGAGGCAATGTGGGGCACGACGCAAACGGGCATCTCCAAACTGGAGGAGGATTTCCAGGGATATGCGGATTTGTGGTTTGGGCGCTTCCGCCAGCATGTGACGGATTATCGCTGGGAACAGTGGTTGAAGGATGTGGCGAGGAAGGGCAAGTAATTGGTAGATGGTAATTCGTTGGTCGAGTAGCCCCATGTGTTCGTCGGGGCGTACACTTGCACCGAACGAAAGTACCGTGTCGAGGCCAATAGTGACACGTAAGCATAAAATGCTTTGAAGACATGATGGTCTTGATACGCCGCTTCGCGGCTACTCGACCACCAAGGCAAACAAAATAAGGAGAAAACTATGTCCATCGTAAATGCAAAAGAAATCATGGTCGAGGCGGCAAAGAACGGGTATGCCGTCGGTGCGTTCAATATCACAGACCTGCTTCAATTCGAGGCGGTAATCGAGGCCGCCATCGAGAAGAAGGCGCCGGTGATCGTCCAGACTTCGGTCAAACCATCCAAGTTCCTCGGGACGAACATGATGGTGGCGATCTACCGCACGCTGGCTGAGTCGGCGCCCGTGCCGGTCTGCCTGCATCTTGACCACTGCACGGAAATAGACTACTGCAAGAAATGTGCGGATGCCGGTTATACCAACATCATGATCGACGCTTCCAAACAAACCTACGAGGAGAATATCCGCCAGACAAAGGAAGTGGTGGATTACAGTCACAGCGTGGGCAACATCTCCGTCGAAGGGGAGTTGGGAACGGTCAGCGGCGTGGAGGACCAGATCAAGGTCGCAGAAGATGAAGCGCAGTTGGCGAATCCGCAGCAATCGGTCGAGTTCGTCGAACGCACTGGTGTGGATATCTTCGCTCCCGCCATCGGCACGGCGCACGGCGTGTACAAAACAAAGAATCCGAAGATCGACTTCGAGCGCATGGCAACCATCCACAAGATGTTGAATGGAAATGGCATCAAGACCCCGCTGGTTGTCCATGGCGGGACAGGCCTGCCCGAGGATTACATCAAGAAATTGCTTGCGGCTGGCGGCGCAAAATTCAATGTATCCACCGAATTGAAACACACGCTGATTGATGCGAAATTCGAATACATCAGTGCACACCGCGACGAATACGATCCCGGCAAGATCGATGTTGTTGTCCGTGATGCAACCCGCAAGGCGGTCATGCACTGGATTGACATGTTGGAAAGCGCGGGAAAAGCGTAAACAAAGTGCATACATAAACAGGCAAACACGTGTGTACCTGTTCACCTGTTTATTCCCACACAAACTTCTAGGAGAAAACAATGACAAAGAAAATCGAAGAATATTACGCCCCCTGGGTCAAAGGCATCCCCATGTACATCTCGGACCACATCGAAAAAGCCTGGAGGGACCCATCTCTGCATCGCATGATGTCCAACGAAAATCCGCTCCCGCCTTCAGACAAGGTATTGGATGCGATGTACAAATACGCCAAGATGGCGAACCGTTATCCCGACCAGGGCCTCATTGTCCGCAGCAAGATCGCGCAGATGAACAACGTGGACGGTCCCGAGAACGTGATGATCGGCAATGGCTCCAGCGAAGTGTATGACAACATCTTCCGCATGTTCATCATTCCCCAGCAGGACGAGGTCATCCAGCACACACCGTGCTTCGGCATTTATCAATTGCGCGGAACTTTGCTCGGCGCAAAAATGGTCAACGTGCCGATGATCTACAAGGACAACTACCTGCATTTCGATCCCGACGGCATTCTCAAAGCGATCACAGACAAGACCAAGATCATCGTCATAGCCAACCCGAACAACCCGACCGGCAACTTCATGGATGCCGAACACTTCGTCCGCATTGCCGAGACGGGCATCCCGTTCGTCATTGATGAAGCCTATGTTGAATATGCCGGCTTGGGCATGTCCCAGGTTCAGTTGACCAGGAAATACAAGAACGTGCTCATCACCCGCACGCTCTCGAAGGCTTACGGTCTCGCGGGCATGCGTTTTGGATACGCCATCGCCGACAAGGATGTGATCGCACAGATCTCCGGCTCGCTTCTCCCCTGGAACGTGGGAACCATTCCCATGTGGGCCGCACTGGCGGCATTCGAGGACCAGGAAGGACTTGCAGAACGCGTCAAATTTAACAACAATGCTGTGGACTTCATCACTGAATCCTTGAGCATCATCCCCGGCTTTGTCGTCTTCCCGTCGAAATCGAATTACATCCTGTTCGATTGCGGCGCTACAGGCAAGACGGGCAAGGAAGTCCTCGCCTATGCCGAAACCAAGGGGATCATCCTGCGCGGCGAAAGCAAGAAGTATGGAAGCGACGGCTGGTTCCGCGTGACGATTGGTTCAAAGGAAGAAAACCAGTTGTTCGTGGATACCGTGCTTGAGTTCTTTGGGATAAAGAAGTAAAAAATAAAGCGTCACAGATCTTTGAGACCTGTGACGCTTCTGGAGGAAAACATGTCAATCAAAGCAGTGTTCTTCGACCAGGACGGCGTGATCATTGACACTGAACGCGATGGTCACCGCGTTTCGTTCAACATGACCTTCAAGGAATTCGGCTTCACCGACGAATGGGACGTGGAGTATTACCATGAATTGCTCCAGATCGCGGGCGGCAAGGAGCGCATGAAGCATCACTGGAAAACAAAAGGCTTTTCCAGGCCGCTGACCGAGGAGGAGATCGACAACCTCGTCAAGGAAATGCATAAACGCAAGACCGCGTTGTTCGTGGAACTGATCGAAACAGGCG
Organism: Anaerolineales bacterium; assembly: GCA_035466615.1. GTDB lineage: Bacteria > Chloroflexota > Anaerolineae > Anaerolineales > Villigracilaceae > Defluviilinea. The sequence goes on from DATIUT010000085.1 coordinate 7,774, forward strand.
AACTTCCATTGAGGCCGGGCATCCATCGGTTCATGAAAGAGGCGATGGAGGCGGGCTTGAAGATCGCGGTCTGCACCACATCCAATGAACAAGCCGCGAAAGCCATCACCGAAAAGATCCTGTCTGATATCAAGTTCGATATCGTACTGGCTGGCGACGTGGTCAAGAACAAAAAACCCGACCCCGAGATCTATAATCTCGCACTATCCAAATTGGGTTTGAAACCCGAGGAAGTATTTGTGGTGGAAGATTCGAAGAACGGCGTGAAGGCTGCGAAAGCCGCCGGGATGAAGGTCATCGTCACCACGAACCACTACACTGAAAAGGAAGATGTCAACGCGGGTGAAGTGATCGTCTCATGCCTTGGTGATGCGGATGGCGAAAAAGCCGAACTCCGCAAGGGGGAACTGGCGGGCTTCGGCGGTGTCGTACATGTCAAACAACTGGTGGAGTTATTCTCAAAGTAGGAATGACCTTCACATGAATGAACAGACCTCCCGGTAACAAGCCGGGAGGTCTGTTTTATTTGGTCAATTCAGGGAGCAGGGCTAATCGTCGCCTTTGCCTCCGGCGGCCGCGGCCATTTCGGCTTCGATGCGGCGGAGCTCGGCTTCATCGGCCGCTTTCGGGCCGATAAAATTCTTCTTTGCCCAAGCGAACCAGTAGACGACAAGGATCGCGACGAAGACAACCATGGTCCACATCACCAGTTCATTCGGCGGCAACATTAACAGGATACTGATAAAGACTGTATACACCACCGCCACAAGGTTCAGGAAGACGCCCCAGCCCTTGAGATTCCATGGGGCGTTTTTCTCTGTGGTGAAGGTGCCTTTCTTTTTCAGTTTGTTGCGCACGTTCAGGAAGACAGGGATGTTGTAGGCAATATACAAGGTAATGGTTGAAATGGACGTCACAACAAAGTATGCGGCAGAGTACATACACACCAGAACAGCAAGGATGCTGGTGATAATGATGGACTTGGTCGGGGTGCGGAGTCTGGGGTGAATGAAGCGGAATGCCGACGAGAAGGGCATTCCATCATCGCGGGCGAAGGCGAAGAACATACGACTCATGCTTGTTACGGTGGAAAGGCCGCACAGCCACATACCGCCAAACACAATGATTGCCACAATGTTGGCAAAGAACGTGGACAGGCCCTGATAGGCAATATACAATACCGGATATGGGTCCATCGCCGTCGCGGCGATGTCTGGAATGTTAAGCGTGAATGCCATCAAAACAATATAGCCGACAATGGCGGAGACCGCTACCGAGAGAAAGACACCCCAGGCGCTGTTCAGACGGGCCATAACGGTCTCCTCCGCAACATGCGCGGAAGCATCATAGCCGGTGTAAGTCCACTGTGCCTGCAGGAATGCCAGCGTAAATACCAGCGCATACGGCGCCAGTTTATACAACTCGACGATACCGGGGAATAGCGCAAAGAACGGCGACTTGAACACCGCAGTGCCAACGACAAGCGCAGGGCCGGTACTACCATCTGCAAAAGTGGCCGAAGCCGCATCTAGCGGGTTTACTGTGTTAACGGCCTGCATGGCAAAGGAGAATGGCTGGTGATTTTTGCCAAAGAAGGTGAGTAACAGAGCGATGATCAATACGCCGCCAATATGCCACCACACACTGAAATCGTTTAGCAGGGCAGTCAACTTGATGCCATAGATATTGATCAATACCTGCGGGATCATGATCAACACCATGATGAAGATGTAGAATCCCCAACTGCTGAGGGTCCAGCCAAATAATCCGCCCAAGGCCGGCGCGGCAGGGTCAAGACCAAACATTCTTGTGACCAGGCCGACTCCATAGATTGCCGCACCAATATTGATCCCCGCGGTGATCGTGATCTGGCCGACCATATTCATCCATGCTGTCACCCAGCCCCAGCCGACCCCACCCAGTTTGGATGCCCAGAAATATAGGCCACCTGCTGTGGGATAGGCAGAGGCAATTTCAGCCATGGAAGCGGCAATTGCAAGAGTGAACAAACTAACAACCGGCCAGCCGACCGTGTTTATGATGGGACCGGCAAACTTAAGGCCATAGCCATAGAGCAGCATCGCGCCAGTCAAAATGGAAATGATCGAAAAAGAGATGGCGAAGTTCGAAAACCCACCCATCTCCCGGAACAATTGCTGGGCATAGCCCAGTTTATGGAGATCCTTCACATCCTGTTGAATGATCTCTTCGCGTGTTTTTCCGGCTTTTGTAGCCATACGAAATACTCCTCAGATTTTGGAATGGACTTGCTGGAACGGACGAGGAAAAAATTGAAGGGTATGAGCCAGTGGTTCCTCCTCTCTCTGCAGGAACATGCCTATGAATGGAGAAATATTTCAATCGGAAACAGCTCTAATAGTACTTGCTGTGAATAACACCTCCGTTTCGTGTTGGATGCGATGGAATCCGGCTGAATCTTCGGGAGCGCCCAGCATCGGAATTACAATTTGCCACCCGAGCCGCAGTGAAGGGTCTCAAATAACCTGAATCTGCCCGCTTCCCCAAGATTTTTCGCCGCTGAGCGACTCCGGAATGACATGTTGAAAGGGTTATATCCTTAAAAACCCACTCCCGAATTTTCGACCACCGTTCGAACCGCCCGGTTTATAATATCCCTGCTGTGCCTTCACGGAATATATCCATGCCCGATGAATTATTTGATACCATTGACGAAACAGATCGCGTGACCGGTCAGGAGATGAGATCGGTTGTCCATCAACTTGGTCTCTGGCATCGCGGGGCGCATGTTCTTCTCTTCACCCAGGATGGAAAACTGCTTGTTCAACTGCGCAGTAAAAACAAATCCCAGTCTCCATTGACATTCGATTGCTCCGTCTCTGAACATGTAAAAGCAGGTGAAGATTATTACGACGCGGCTCTGCGCGGCCTTTGGGAGGAAATGGGCGTGGAAGGCATGGAAATACAGCCGCTCGCAAAGTTCAAGATGAATTACGGACCCAACGACAACGAAATCAGCACGATTTTCAAAGGGATCGTTGAGCCGGAAAAAGTTCGTTTCGACCCCAAGGAGATCGAGGGTGTGGACTATTACAGCCTCACAGAACTTCAAGAACTCATGCTGAACAAGCCCGCAATGTTCAGTTACTGGTTTAAGCAAATCCTTCTCTGGTATTTCAATAAACCTTCCGCCTTGCACATCCTCGACAATCACGCACAATAAAAACCAAAAATCGAATCACGAATATAATCGCCCCCTATGTTTTCAAGTATCAGCCGTTTCTTCAGACAGGTGGCTGTCCCACCGCAATACCACGCCACCTTTCGCCATCTCTACCATGACATCGCCTGGTTCGGTGTACTCAGCGGTTCCGTCGTCAATTTTATGAGCATCTATGCAACACGTATCGGCGCGACCGGCCTTCAGATCGGATTGATCGGCGCCATGTCCGCGGTTGTCAATCTCTTCCTTGCCATCCCGGCAGGGCGCTGGCTCTCAAAACGCAACATCAACCGCGCCATATTCTGGACATCCGTTTTCCACCGCATCGGATTCATCTTTTTCATCTTCCTGCCCTGGTTGTTCAACGACGCGGATCAGGTCATCGCCATCATCCTCATCACATTTTTCATGGCAATTCCCCTGACACCTCTCGGCGTCGGTTTTAACGCGCTCTTCGCTGAAGCAGTGCCCGATAGATTCCGCGCGCACGTTGCGGGCATGCGGAATATCATGCTCGCCATCACTTTCATCCTTACCTCCCTCATCAGCGGATACGTCCTCGATAATGTCCCCTTCCCCATCGGGTATCAGATCGTATTTGGGATCGGAGCATTCGGCGCGGCGATGAGCAGTTATCATCTATATTTTGTAAGGCCAGTACAGGATGATACACCTGCGCTTCAAACCAACCCTCAGCCTGTATCATCCCCCCAGGGGGCTCCCACAACACAAACCAAAACTCCCGGCGGCTTTTCCTCCATCCTTCGCCTCGACATCCTGTCCACGCCGTTCAACAAAGTCCTACTCGCATTGTTTGCCTTCCACCTGGCGCACAATCTCACAACCCCGGTCTATCCGCTCTATAACGTGCGCGTCCTCGAACTCAACGATAATAACATCGGCATCAGCCAGGCACTTTATTACCTTACGATGTTGATCGGCTCAATGCAATTGAGAAACGTTGTCCACCGCCTCGGTCACAAAAAAGTGACCGGGCTGGGCGTAATGGGAATGTCGCTCTATCCGCTTTTGCTGGCATTTACGCATGAAGTATGGCAGTTTTATGTCATTGCTTTGATCGGCGGCTTTACCTGGGCGTGGACCAACGGCGCGTACGCCAACTACATGCTCGAACGTATCCCGCCGGATGACCGCCCATCCCATCTCGCGTGGTATACCATCATTTTGAACCTTGCCATCCTGGGCGGTTCTATGGGCGGCTCTGTCATCGCAACAGGAATCGGATTTCCCAGCGCGTTGATTCTGTTTGCCATATTACGCATTCTTGCAGGTATGTCGATATTAAAGTGGGATGACGAACCATGCTCCGTACTTCGAAAGACCCATCCTTAAATAAAAAAACCCGCTGTTGGCGGGTTTTTTTATTAGTGCCGAGGGGGAGATTTGAACTCCCGACCAAGGGCTTATGAGTCCCCTGCTCTGCCACTGAGCTACCTCGGCGTGGTCAAAGCGCCGCAAATATTACTATGGGATAATGTGTTTGTCAACACGGATATAAAACAGGCGGCATGAGATATAATTGGATGTGGAGATGCACGCATGAAGATACTCGTCCTCAACAATGACGAAATGGAACGCTCCGTTATTCAACAGGTATTGCAGCATAACGGGCACGAGATCATCACAGCGGGGAACAGCGAAGACGCCATGCAGGTCCTTCAGAAGGAGGATGTCCGCTTCGTGATCGTTGACCGTAACACAACGGACATGGAGGAAAAGCAGTTCATCAAACGCCTGCGGGAGGCACAGCCATCACATTACATCTACGTTTTATTGATAGCAACAAAAGTTCAGGATATCGATGTAACCACGCAACGCGGTGGGGTGGACGATTATTTGCATAAACCCATCGTGCCACTTGAGTTGAAATCGCGCGTGCACATTGGCCAACGCATGCTCGGATTGGGAGATAACCTTGTAAATGCGAAGGGCGCGCTGGAAAAAACAGCCGTGTTCGACCCGCTGACCAAAACTCTGAACGAAATGGCGTTCCTTACACTGTCCCGCGGAGAACTCGAGCGCGCCCGCCGCGGTCAGGCTCCCCTGAGTTTGATCGCGATCGAAATCGACAACTTCAGGGATATTTCTGAAAAACATGGCGAAGAAATAGCCAACGATGTGCTTGTGTTGGCCGCACAGGCGATACGCGAGAAGAGCCGTCCATACGATGGTGTGGGACGATATGATGAAAATATTTTTCTCATTCCCCTACCGGGTGTGATTGGTCAGGATGCAGAGAAGATCGCAATGCGCATCACCAAGGGCATTCTGAACACAAACATCTCCCTGCTGGATGGCACAGCTGTCAACATAAAACTGAGCACGGGGATTGTTTCATCCATGCGGATAACGGCAGCGATGGAAATCGAGATGTTGATCGAAAAGGCGAGGGAAGCGGTTGCACGTTCGCGCCAGGATGGGGATGGCCAGGCCCACACTGTCTACAACTAGGATTTCATAGGAAATATTGCAAAAGAAATAATGCGACCATCCCCGCGATGATCGTGATCAATGTGTTTTTGCTGAACCATGCGACTAATACAGAGGCAAGGCCTGCAAGCAAGCGCGTGTTTTCCATTGATAGATCCAACGACCCGTTTCGCAAAAACAACTCAGGAAAGATGATCGCGGACAACACAGCAGGCGGGACGTAATGCAATGCCCTGCGCATCGTTTCCGGAACCTGGAACCTGCCAAACAAATAAATAAGCGAGAATCTCATTCCGAACGTGATCAACCCGCCCAAGAGCATCACCAGCCAGATATTCATCCTCTCCCCTCCAGATAGGTTCCAACGGTAATTCCCACCAATGCCGCAAGGATCAATCCAAGTTTGAATGGCAATGAGTAGGCAATCAAGGCCACAACACCGGCCGATAAAGCCGCCGCGATGTACGAACGTCCTTTCAGAACCGGCACAACCATTGCGATGAATGTCAACGGCAGGGCAAAATCCAGTGACCATGATTCAGGGATGGCGGTGCCCAGGAAAATTCCCAATGCCGTGCTCACCTGCCATGTGGACCAAAGAGCCAGCCCTGCGCCAAATAGGAACCAGTGACTGAACGGCTGAACACCCTCACGTTCATATTTGATGACAGTGGGAGCATACGCCTCATCGGTGAGGAGGTAAGATAACAGCGTTTTCCAACGCATCGAAACAGAGGCAAGATACGGGGCGAGTGAAGCGGAGTAAAGCATGTGTCGCAGATTGACGACCGCGATTGTCAACACGATCACAAATCCCGGCGCAGAGTCGTGGACAAGTTGCGTTGTCACAAATTGCGACGATCCCGCAAACACAATGGACGACATCATTTGTGAAGCGGATTTTGAAAGCCCGGCGTTCATTGCCAGCGCGCCATAGATCATGCCGAAGGGGAATACACCAACCAACAGCGGGAATTCGGCTTGTATACCTGTCCAAAATTGTTTTGTTTTTTCGCTCATATGACCTTTTTGATAAATTATTTCACCCCAACAGATGCCAGCGGAAGGACAGGAACATCGCAAGGATGATCATGATCGCCGCAAAGGCTGTGAAGAATACGCTGATCTCGATGGTCTCACGCGTGGCAACCACAAAAGAGGGAAGGTTCTGGAAGACATCCTCCAGGTCGTTTGCGCTGGAGGCAAAATAATATGTGCCGCCTGTAATATCTGCGATCTGTTTTAGTGTGGTTTCATCTATTTGCAGACGAAAATCACGGAAGCCGGTCTGCGGTTCGAATTGAAATCCACCGCCAAAGTTGAATTGATCTTCTCTGAAGTCATCACCGCAATCCATGGGCAAGGTGTTATTGGCCGTGCCATATCCAATGGTATAGACCCGGATCCCGCGCGAGGCGGCTTGTGTAGCGGCGTTGAGCGGATAGGGTCCTGCGTTGCTTGCGCCATCCGTCAGGAGGATAATGATATGGGGAGATAAGGGCGCATCGGACGGGGACAGTTTCGATGTCCCGGATGGAGCGGTGACGGTATCGCTTGGTGCGACCCGGTCATCCACTTCCGCAATTGCATCAATCGAACGCAGGATCGCGCTTCCTATTGCGGTCCTGCGCGCGGTGGTCAGGTTTTCGACGGCATCGTGCAGGGCTTGCAGGTCGGTAGTGGGAGGCTGGACCAGTTCTGCAAACCCGGCGAAAGCAACAATGCCGATCTGCCTGCCCGACCTGTGGTTCTGAATGAAGACCTGCGCCGCGTCTTTTGCGGCCTCGAGACGGTTGGGAGAAATATCCGTCGCACACATACTACGTGAGACATCCATTGCGAGGATAATGGTGGCTTTGTTCGATGGGATGGTGACGGTTGCAACGGGGCGTGCCATCGCCAACGCGAGGGAGGTGAGAGCGAGAAGGAAGAGCACGAAAGGGAGATGCCGTCTCCACCAGGTCTGATGTGAAGCGGCTTCGCGCACAAGCAACAGACTCGAATAGCGGACCGCGTATCGTCCGCGCCTTCGCAAGAGGATGATATATACAATGACGGCGAATGGGATGATTAATAATAAAACCAATAAACCGGGCCAGAGGAAACTCATCCTTCCTCCTCATATCTCGAATACGGATCGATCCGTAAAAACGCGGGAAGATTCCGTGCTCTCCGTGTACAAACAGTATTCATACAACACGCCCAAACCACAGAAGCGACAACGCGCCCCCGGCCAAAAAAACCAGAATGCTGAGACCCGCAAGCGACGAAGTCAATTCCAATTCCTCGGGTTTGATGGAAAGGGTCGGCTCAAGCTCGTTATAAATTTTGCGCAATTCAGTTTTGTCACCGGCAAAATAATATTGCCCACCGGATGTTCCTGCGATCTGTGCCAGCAACGGTTCATTCAATTGGGTGTGGATGTTCATTCCCTCCACTTTAATCGTTGTACCTTCTGCACTGCCAACTCCGATCGTATAGATGTGCACACCGAGATCAATTGCAAGGTCAGTGACTGTAAGCGGGTCGGGCGGATCATTGTTCTCGCCATCGCTGAACAAAACGATCACAGCGGAAGGATACCAACCCTGCAGTGCGGTCGACACATCATCAGTGGTCGAGAGATTACTCGTGTTGATGATCGGCGGATCCCCGGCATCCACAGCAATCGTATTCAATGCCACGAGAATCCCATTGCCAAGGGATGTGCCCCGGCGCGGCACAAGCCTTTCGACTGTTGCCAGTGTTTCCTCGCGGTTGACATCCGGTGCTTGCACATTCAACCCGCCATCGCTGAAGGCAACCACACCAATGCGCACATCTGCGGGCTGTCCTTCCACAAAATCAGCCGCAATTGTTTTTGCCGCCTCCATGCGCGTCGGTGCGATATCATCCGCCGCCATACTGCCGGAGACATCAAAGACCAGGATCACTGTCCCTTCATATTTCGGCAGGCTGACTGTCGCCTGCGGACGCGCCAGCGAAAAGAGCAGGGTTGTCAAGCCCAGTAGAAAGATCAGCGCGGGATAATGACGGCGCAAACCAGTTGCACTTGACGCGCTCTGCACAAGTCCCAACCCGGATTGCGTAACAATATTCTGCCGCCTCTGTTGCATGACAATATAGATCAATACCAGCAACGGCACCAGCAATAACGATCCGAGCATGGAGGGCCAAATGAAAGACATGAATTAAATCTTCCTCTGCTTACGCCGCTTCGCAAAACGCAGGATTGCCTTGATCAAATCATCCTCCGTCGAAAGCGACATCATGTCCACACCCGCACGCTTGAATGCCAAATCCAGTTCATCTTCACGTTTTTGCGCGGCATCATAAAAGCGCTTGCGGAACTTCGCATCGTGCGTGTCCACGAACAACTGCTCGCCCGTCTCCGCGTCCTCCATCACCACCATGCCCACATCGGGCAGTTCCATTTCACGCGGATCCATGAGTCGGATTGCGACCACTTCATGCTTCTGCCCCAGCATATTCAACGGACGTTCCCAGCCAGGCTCGCTCATAAAGTCGGAGATGACGAAGACCAGCGAACGCCGTTTGATCGTATACAACGCACTTTCGAAGAAAGGTTTGAGATTCGTACGCGGGACACGCGCCAGGCGGGGTTGTTTGAGCATATCATTGATCAGACGCAGGACCTGCACCCTCCCGCTTCTCGCGGGGACCATGTGCTGGATCTTGCTTCCAAACATCACCGCCCCTACGCGGTTTCCATGACGCGTCATCAAGCGCGCCAACACCGACACAAAATCAACGAGCATCGTCCGTTTCTCGCGGGCTGTTCCCACCGCGCCAAAATCCACCGACGGGCTCATATCCAGCAAAAACCATGCGGTGATCTCGCGGTCTTCCAGATACTGGCGCACGTACGGCGTGTTCATGCGCGCGGTGACATTCCAGTCTATGTAACGGATGTCATCCTCAGGCTGGTACTCACGCAGGTCGGCAAAGTCCACGCCGAAGCCATAGAACAACGAACGATAATCGCCCTGCAACAACCCGTCCAAGCGGCGGATGACGTTCCAATCCAGCCGAAGCAGGATCTTCTCAGGCGTTGTCGCGGACGTTGAAATGTTCATGCAAAGGCACCATGGGGATCGGAATGCGGTCGAGGATGCGGTTCAGAATGTCGTCCCCGGTCACATTATCGGAAAGCGCTTCATACGAAAGAACGATACGATGCCGCATCACATCGAGCGCCATATCCAGCACATCCTGCGGCAGGACATAGTTTCGCCCGCGCACGAAGGCAAGTGCACGCCCGGTCAAGATTAAATTGATCGAAGCACGCGGACTGGCGCCGAACATGACATAACGTTCCAGTTCCTGCAAGCCAACTTCCTTCGGGCTACGCGTCGCAGTCACCATGCGAACGGAATATTCGATCAACGCGGGGTCAACGTAGACCTTGTCCGCCTCTTTTTGCAAATTGAGCAACTGCTCAACTGTCAGAATCTTTTGCACAACCTGCAACGCGCCGGTCATCCGCTCCACGATCACAAACTCCTCCGTGGAGGATGGGTATCCAATCAACACCTTCAGCATGAAACGGTCAACCTGCGCTTCGGGCAGTGCGTATGTGCCTTCCGTTTCAATGGGGTTCTGCGTCGCCAAAACGAGGAATGGATTCGGCACTTTGAACGTCTCGCGTCCAATTGTCACCTGTCTCTCCTGCATCACCTCGAGCAACGCGCTTTGCACCTTGGCAGGCGCGCGATTGATCTCGTCCGCCAGCAAAAGGTTCGTGAAAACAGGACCGAGCGTAGTCTCGAATTTGCCGGCTTTCTGGTTGAAGATGCGCGTCCCGATCAGGTCGGCAGGGACAAGATCCGGTGTGAATTGGATGCGTTTGAATTCCCCGCCAATGGATTCAGCCAGCGTCTTGATCGCCATCGTCTTCGCCAGGCCCGGCACACCTTCCACCAATATATGCCCGCGTGCCAGCAGGGCGACGACCATCCGCTCAAGCATGTGATCCTGCCCAACAATGATCTTCTTCACTTCATATAAAACCTGCTCCATCGGCATCCTATTTTCAGAACTTTTGCTTTGAGCCATTCGCCATCTCCTTATTGATGAGGGTGCGACACACCCCAGGCATTGACTTAATAAGGCGGACTGCCGCTTCCGCCAGCCGCGGCGCTGGTGATTGGCACAGCAAAACCGACCCCGACGAAAAAATTCCCCCCGCCCGGATTGACCAGCCCGGTCACGATCCCGATCACGCGCCCATTCCGATCCAATAACGGACCACCCGAGTTGCCGGGATTCGCCGCCGCATCGAACTGGATCAAGTCTTCAAGGGTCAGGTCAGTGCCTGTTGGTTGAAAAGAACGACCAAAGCCCGAGATCACACCCGCGCTCATCGAGCTATACAGACCATATGGGTTCCCAACCACGAATACATCATCTCCCACACGCATTGTGCGCGGGTTCCCCAACGTCGCCGGAACGATCAATTGCGGCAAATCGAATGCACGCAAAACTGCCAGATCCTGTTCCGGTGTTTGTGTAAGAATGAATGCCTTCGATTTCGTACCGTCAGCAAATGTGATCTGAATATCGCTTGAGTCTTGAACAACGTGCAGGCTTGTCACAATATCGGCCATATCGTCAATGATCACTCCTGTACCAAGCCCGGTGCCGCTCTTTCCGTCATCACCCGCAAATCCCGCCTCGATATACACGATCGAAGGCTGGATGATCTGATACACCTGCACGGCATCCGGCGTGCGCGGCGTGGCAGAAGCCATCGCAATCGCGACCGCCTCCTTCACATCACGTTCCGACATTTGATTCGCGGGGAAAAGAATTTGATACAGCACCAAGGCCAGTAAAGTTGCCAGCGCGCCAGACGCGAACGGAAACACCCCCCGAATGCGCTCACGCCACAGATCCAATCGTGCAACCAGAGACTCTCTCATCGTCTTGGAATAATTGATTATACATGCGGACGTGTCCGCATCCAAAATGCTTACCTTTGGGACCTAACCACGCTTCACTCTTAACCTTGACCTGCTCTCATCCATAGCTCCTTATCTCCCCGCTGCATCCACCACTGCCCTCAATCCCAACAAGTATGACATCCAACCAAAGCCTGTGATCTTACCCCTGCACACTGCTGAGATCATCGAGACATGACGGAACTCCTCGCGCGCATACACATTCGAAAGATGCACTTCAACAACCGGGATCTGGATCGCAGAGATCGCATCGCGCAGAGCGACCGAAGTATGTGTATATCCTCCCGGATTGAACACCACGCCTCCTGCCCAAATGCGTGCATCATGCAAGGCATCAATCAATGCACCCTCGTGATTTGATTGCATGCACGTGACCTCCGCGCCCAGCTCCCTGCCCAATTCAATCAGCTTTCGATTGATATCATCGAGAGTCATCGAGCCGTATACTTCCGGCTCGCGGGCGCCAAGCAGGTTCAAGTTTGGTCCATGTAAAACAAGTATTTTCATTGTTCCTCTTTTCCGTCATTGTGAGGAGGGTTGAGATACGACAGTGTCGAAATCCCGACAATCCCCAATATAGTGACGGGGATTGCTTTGCTCGCAGTAACGGTTATTTTATAATACTCTCCAGATCACTTACATCCACCAGTTCCACTTTACCGATTCCCGCCGGCAACGCAAAGCGGATTGACTTCGCATTCTTCTTTTTATCCACCTGCATGGCATTGACAATCTCTCCACGCGGCATATCTACCGGTATTTCAACAGGCAAACCTAATTGAGACAACACTTTGCTGATAACGTCTGTCAAACCCTTAGGTGCAATTCCAACTCGTTCCGCGTATTTCGCTTCGGCAACCATGCCAATCGAAATTGCCTCTCCATGCCGTAATTCAAATTTACTCACCACCTCAACAGCATGTCCCACCGTGTGACCCAAATTCAGCGCGGCGCGAAATCCCTTTTCGTATGGGTCATCCTCGATGACTTTTATCTTCACTGTCATCGCACGTTTGACAATCATTTCAAGATTCTCTTTTACCCAATCCATGCCGCGAGAGCATAACTCAAACAACTCCGGATCAGAGATGATTCCATGTTTGACCACTTCCGCCATGCCGGAGATCAACTCGCGCTCAGGCAGGGTGAGCAGAAGGTCTGGGTCCGCCAGGACAAGTTTCGGCGGGTGAAAAGAACCGATGAGATTCTTCCCCTCGGGTAGATCAAATCCCGTCTTTCCTCCCAGCGACGCATCCACCATCGAGAGCAAAGTCGTGGGAATGGCAATCCAATCAACCCCGCGCATATAAGTTGACGCGGCAAAACCTGCCATGTCACCTATCACGCCGCCGCCCAGCGCAAGGACCGTGCTCTTTCGGTCAAGTCCATTTTCGAGAAATGATTTCCACAAAAGGGAAACCAATTCAAGGTTCTTATATTCCTCACCAGCGGGGAGAATCACGGTATTTGATTTATGGCCCGCCACCTGTAAAACAGATGCAATCGCCGCAAAGTGAAACTTTGCCACGTTTTCATCGGTCACAATGACAGGGTTTTGCATGGGAAAATTCGCCAGGTTGGAAATCTGGCCTACAATGACATCATACTCGCCCATCGCGGAGAGATGGTGCCGCCCCAACATGACTTGTGCCTGATGAACGATTTGTTCGATGCTTTTGTCGTCCACATGAATTTGATTCGTAAATGACGCGTAATGCTCCCCGCGCTTTGCCAGCATGGACGCAAGTTTCTCACGCAGGTCTCCAGCCAACAACGGACGTTTATTCGTATCAGCCTCAAGACGTGCAAATAAAGTATCAAGTTGTGCCATGAGCAGAATCACTTTGCCATTCTTCTCGGCAAAAACACGGTTCTCCTCCCGGAGTAAAGCGCCGCCACCAAGGGATATGACTGCTCCCCTCGACACGGCCTTATCTCCCATGGGGAGATCGGAAACAGCGGCTTTCAATGTCACTGTTTCCATATCGCGGAATGTCAACTCACCTTGTTGTTCCATGATCTGTGGAATGGATATTCCCGCTTTTTCTTCGATCACGCGGTCAAGGTCAATGAACGGCAGGCGCAGGTTATCTGCGAGCATCTGCCCGATGGTGGTTTTGCCTGTCCCGGAGGGACCGTAGAGGAAGATGTGTGTCATGGACGGCGGGTGAATTACTCCCA
>DATIUT010000086.1:0-6158 GCA_035466615.1 Anaerolineales bacterium
CATGGCCCTCAACCATGCCTGTCTGCCAATTCCAGCACCAGCGCCCATCGCTTGCCCCATAAATTACCAAACTTTCTGGCAAAATCGAGAACATGGCCTCTAATTTCTGTTCAGCAAATTATGCGATACTTCGCAAGCACGGCGTATTATAATCTGCTTGCCTTGCTTGTCAAGCAGAGAAATCTTTTTGGAGAAAAAACATGACTCGAATTGTTGTGGATGCAATGGGGAGCGACAAATACCCAGCGCCGGACGTGGAAGGCGCTGTGCTGGCCGCGCGCGAATATGGAGTGGAAATTATTCTGACGGGCGACGCTTCAAAGATTCAGCCGATACTTGATTCGGCTGGTGGGACGGGTCTGCCCATACGCGTTGTCCACGCCCCTGAAATGCTGACGATGAACGACAAGGGCGAGGACCTGGTCATGAAAGCGCGCCACAAGGACGCTCAGAATTCAATGGCGGTGGGACTCGACCTCGTAAGGAACGGTGAAGCGGACGCGTTCGTTACGGCGGGTAACACCGGCGCGGCAATGGTGACATCTCTGTTCAGGCTTGGCCGCCTCCGCGGTGTGGACAGGCCCGCGCTGGCACCGCCGCTCCCAACTGCGACAGGCATGGTGATCGTTCTCGACATCGGCGCCAACCCCGATTGCAAGCCTGAAAACCTGGCGCAGTTCGGCATCATGGGAAGTGTGTATGCCGAGCGCGTGCGCGGCGTGAAAAACCCGAGAGTCGGGTTGATCTCGAATGGTGAAGAGGCTGGCAAGGGAAGTGAACTCGTCAAAGCCACATATCCGTTGCTGGAGAAGGCAAACTTGAATTTCATCGGCAATGTGGAAGGCAAGGAGCTCTTCGGTGGTCACGTGGACGTGGCAGTGACAGACGGATTCACCGGCAACGTGTTGTTGAAATCCACCGAAGCAGTTGCCAAGTTGATCATCGAGAAGATGCGTGATTCGATCAAAGGCGGAGGGCCGCTGGCGTTGATCGGCGGGCTGCTCATCAAGCCCGCGATGGGAAAAGTCCGCAAGCTGCTTGATCCATCGGAAGAAGGTGCGGCTCCCCTGCTCGGTGTGAACGGACTTGTGTTCATCGGTCATGGCCGTTCGGATGCACTGGCGATCAGGAGTGCGGTGCGCGTGGCGAAGGAAGCTGTGGAAGCGAAAGTGCTCGACGCGATGAAGAGCGCAATTGAGGAAAGTTTGAAGAAATAGGAGTTGTCACTCTGAGCGAAGAGTGACATATACAATGTATTCATGAAAATCATCAAAAACGAAAAACTAATAAAACGCAACAGCCAGGTCGGTCAGTGGACAAGCCTGGGCGCGTTGGCTGTCCTTGGCTTGAGTATGTATCTCAACTTTAATCGCACGGATCTGATTGCTTATTCGCTGGGTGGTCTGCTGTTAGGCTTTATATTGATGCAAATTGGGATTTATATGGGCAACCACTATGGACGACGTCCGCGCCCCGATGAAAAACTGGATGCAGGGCTCAAAGGTCTGCAAAACGAGTACTTGATCTATCATCACACCGCGCCCGTGTCGCATCTCCTCGTCGGCCCTGCAGGGATTTGGGTGCTTTTGCCCTACCACCAACGCGGACAGGTCACATTCAGAAAGAATCGCTGGCGCATGAGCGGAGGTGGATTCCTGCAAGTTTACATGCGAATCTTCGGGCAGGAAGGCATCGGTCGCCCGGACCTTGAAACGGAGAGCAAAATCAACGCTGTCAAAAAACATTTTGCCAGACACATGTACGAATCGCAAATCCCTCAGATCAACGCCATGATGGTGTTCACCAGTGATGATGTAACGATTGATGCGAAAGACTCACCCATCCCCGCAATGAAGTTGAAGGAGATCAAGGAATTCTTCAGGAAAAAGGCGAAGGAGAAACCAATCGGTCAGATGCAATTGGCGGCGGTGAAAGCCGCCCTGCCTGAATAATTTTATTTCCGTCATTGCGAGGGCGGTGTCCTTCCGCCCGAAGCAATCCCCGCACAACGCAGGAGATTGCTTCATAGCGTCTCCGCGCCATTCGCAATGACGGTTCATTTTATTTATGATACACTTGTTCTAATATGCAATCAATCGTAGCCATTGACATTGAGACAACAGGATTAAGCGAGGAGCGCGATGCGATCATCGAGATCGGGGCGGTGAAGTTCAAGGATCATCGCGTGGAGGACGAGTGGTCATCGGTCGTCAACCCGGGTAGGCACATTCCAGAATTTATTACGGGACTCACAGGCATCAGCGACGTGGAAGTGCGCAACGCGCCGAAGTTTCGCGACATCGCCCATGAACTCGAAGCCTTCGTCGGCGACGCGCCGGTGGTGGGACACAACGTCCGTTTAGATCTGGGCTTTCTGCAAAAGGCGGGACTCTTCCATTACAACGAAGTTATAGACACCTACGAACTTGCCGCTGTGCTGATGCCAACCGCCAGCCGATACAACCTTGGTTCGCTTGGAAAACAACTCGGGATCCTGCTTCCTGCCACCCATCGCGCCCTGGACGATGCCAGGGTCACAATGGCGGCATTGAATAAACTTTTCGAGATGGCGCGCGAACTGCCGCTCGACCTTATCGCCGAGATCGTTCGCCACGGCGAAGTTCTGGATTGGGATGCAAATTGGGCATTCCAGGAGGTTCTGCGCTCACGCGCCAAAGAGGGAATTAAAGCGAAGAAAATAAAGAAGGAAAGCCCGGCGTGGATTGACGATTCGAAACACCCGCCATTGGGCAACCCTGAGGAACCCGCCCCGCTCAATGCGGATGAAGTTGCCTCCATCCTTGAATATGGCGGACCATTCTCGCAATACTTCGAATCATTCGAGCAGAGACCCGAACAGATCGGAATGATCCGTGCCGTGACCGATGCGCTATCGTATGGAAGCCATTTGATGGTCGAGGCAGGGACAGGCGTCGGCAAGTCGTTTGCGTATCTTGTTCCTGCGGCCTTGTTTGCGTTGCAGAACAATACACGCGTCATCGTCTCGACGAACACGATCAACCTGCAGGATCAACTCATTCAACGCGACCTGCCCAATTTAAGTCAGGCGCTCAACCTGGATTTTCGTTTTTCGGTTCTCAAGGGACGCTCGAATTATCTTTGCCCGCGTCGTTTGGAAAACATGCGGCACTTCGGTCCGCGCAATGCAGATGAGATGCGTGTGCTGGCAAAGGTCATGGTGTGGGGACTCAACAACCAGAGCGGGGATCGAAGCGAGATCAATCTCACGGGGCCGACCGAGCGTGAGGTGTGGAATCGAATGTCGGCGGAGGATGACGCGTGCACGACCGAAACGTGCATCAAGCGCACGGGCGGCGCGTGTCCGTTCCACCGCGCCAAGTCTGCATCGCAATCCGCCCACGTGCTGGTCGTCAACCACGCGTTGTTGCTCTCGGATGTCGCCACGGGGAGCAAAGTCCTGCCCGAGTATTCGCACCTCATCATTGACGAAGGTCATCATTTGGAATCGGCGACGACGAATGCGCTGTCGTTCCGTTTGAGTCAATTCGACATGGATCGCATGATGAAGGAGGTCGGCGGGACGAACGCCGGTGTGCTTGGTCGCCTGCTCGGTGAGACGAACGAAACGCTTCGCCCCGCAGACTTTGGCCTGCTTCAGCAAAAGGTCAATCGCGCCACCGACATGGCATTCCGCATCGAGCAAATGAACCGTGAGTTCTTCAATGTGCTGGGTGAGTTTGCGCGGCTTCAACGTGAGGGACAGCCGCAATCGAATTATGCGTGGCAGTCGCGCGTGCTCCCCGCCACACGGACTCTGCCCTACTGGGACGAGGTGGAGATGGCCTGGGACGCGACCGGTGAGACGCTGCGCAACCTGCTCACCGAACTCGCCGACATTTACAAAGCCATCGCCGAGTTATACGCGGACGGGCACGACGAACTCGAAGACGTGATGGGCGACATCAGCAACGTGGTGCGCAGGCTGACCGAAGCCGAAGCGAATATTTCGGGCATGATCAGCAAGCCTGTTAACGGCATGGTGTATTGGGTCGAAGTCCAGCCCAACCAGAACCGTTTGTCGTTGAACGCCGCGCCGTTGAGCGTTGCCTCACTGGTTGAAAAGTATTTATGGCACGAGAAACGCTCGGTAGTTCTCACCTCCGCCACGTTGACCGCGCACGGCGAGTTTCAATATCTCCGAAACACATTGGGCGCCGACGAAGCGGAGGAAATGCAGCTCGGCTCGCCATATGATTACGAAAGTGCGGCACTGCTCTACATCGCCAGCGACATGCCCGAACCGAACCAGAATGGTCATCAGCAGGTTCTGGATAAAACCATCATCAACACCGCCAAAGCCACGGGCGGACGGATGCTCGTGCTGTTCACGTCCTATGCGGCGTTGAAGAAGACCGCGCAAGCCATCACGGGACCATTGGCGCGGGAGGACATTTACGTCTATGAACAGGGTGATGGCGCTTCACCGAACGCCCTGCTCGAATCGTTCAAAGCCACTGACCGCGCCGTGCTGTTGGGGACAAAATCCTTCTGGGAAGGCGTGGATGTGCCGGGCGATTCGCTCTCGGTCGTCTTCATTACCAAACTGCCCTTCGATGTCCCCACCGACCCGCTCATCGCGGCGCGCTCTGAAATGTACGAAGACTCGTTCAATCAATACTACCTGCCTGAAGCAATTTTGAAATTCCGTCAGGGATTTGGCCGCCTGATCCGCACCGCATCGGACCGGGGCGTCGTCGCCATTCTGGATCGCCGCGTGCTCACCAAGCAATACGGCAGGCTGTTCTTGGAATCCCTTCCGCAATGCACTGCCCGCCAGGGACCCGCGGCAAACCTTGCGCGCGAGGCGGGCAAGTGGCTGGGGATGTAAGAGATACAGTAAGAGGAGTTATGTCCAGTCAAAAAGAATCCCCTGAGTTTCTATATCACTATACAAGCATAAATAACTTTGCATTAATCCTGAAGAATAAGACGATCAGATTTTCGTGTTTAGAAAATCTGAATGATCTCAGTGAAGCAGAAACATCTGATCTTGGACGTTTTGGAAAATATGTTTTTGTCAGTTGTTGGACAGATACTAAAGAAGAACATATTCCGTTATGGAACTTATATACCCCCAACATGGCAGGGATAAGAATAAAACTACCAGCGGATCCTTTCGAGCGATACGAATTTAAAGGTGATAAAAATAAGGGGACCTTCGGATATTATCCAGACAGCATAGTTCCAGAAGAAGAAATGATTAGTAAAAATTACATGGTTTTTCCCGCATCTTTCAAATTACATGAAATTTCGTACACTGATGATGTAACTTTATTAAAACCAACTGTTTACAAAAAAACGAATGAAGGCGAAACATTTCAATTAGAATTATTAGGCAAGCATAAAGCCAAGGAATGGACGTTCGAGCAAGAGTGGAGGTATTTGTTTTGGATTGTTCCGTCAATTCCTGTCGATCCTTCA
The DNA here is from genome assembly GCA_035466615.1 of Anaerolineales bacterium. GTDB lineage: Bacteria > Chloroflexota > Anaerolineae > Anaerolineales > Villigracilaceae > Defluviilinea. The sequence goes on from DATIUT010000086.1 coordinate 5,464, forward strand.
GATAAGCACTATAAAGAGAGATATTCGAGAGCCTTCCGAGAGGCAATAAATGCAAGAGAGTTGCCGATAAATCAGTATTTTTTGAAAATTAGAGACAATGCATTTGAACAAATGGAAGTGGTTCTTGGTCCAAAACATACCGAAGGCAATTTAATAACAGTTGATGCACTTTTAAAAACATATAATCCGAAAGCAAAGCTTAAATTAAGCACTTTAAAGATTAGGTGAATGCAATTCACTCTGCCAGCACATCCCATTTCTGTTCTGTATGTCTTAAGCAATGAATATCACCGAAAACATCCACGTCATCCCAAATGTACAAGCCAACTCCTATCTCATCGTCGAACCCGATGGGTTGACAATCATCGATACGGGGATGCCGTTCAGCGAGAAGCAGACCCTGAAATACATCGCCAGCCTGGGGCAATCCGCTGAGGAGATCAAGCGCATTCTCATCACGCATGCCGATCTGGATCATTATGGCTGTCTGGCTGCTTTGAAAGAAGCAAGTGGTGCAATTACCTATACGAGCCAACCCGAAGCCGAGGCTATGGCAAGAGGAGTCTCGTCACGGCCAGTCAACCACAGTATTGGTCGCTTTCAAGGTTTTTTGATCCGTTTGATGGGAAAATATCTGAAGCCCACCCCTATTCAGGTGGGCGAATTTCTGAGAGATGGCCAGATCCTGCCTGCAT
>DATIUT010000087.1:0-4336 GCA_035466615.1 Anaerolineales bacterium
GGGAAGATTATCGAAGAACTCGCCGATCTGTGCCACATATTCCACATACCAGACCGTGCTGCCATCCAGGAACACATAGACCATGTCATTGAAATCAATGTTATTGATGCGGAACTCGATCACAATCCGTCTCGCCTCGACGGTGTTCACGTACACGGTGCGGCGGTCCGATACCCGCGCCTGGTATGGAAGATTCGGAAATTTGGTGTCCAAAAATTCATCGAACGAAGCGCCGGTCATCAGGTCATACGAAACACCGACCAGCATGTTATAGGCGGAGGACTTGCTGGGAATTTCGGTGATCAACAGCTCATTCACAGCAAAGCCAGCTGTGTTGTTGACTGTCTTCTTGTCCGCGAGCCTGAAATTGGACGGCATCCAAATCTCGACCAATGAGGTTTTGTATTGTTTCCAGTCGGCAGGGATCAATTGCTCATAAGGAACCGGCGTAGGTGTAATGGTGGGCGTCAGTGTCGGTGGGATAACCACAATGGATGTCACAGTTGGAGTGGGTATGGGCGTCTGTGGCGGCTCTGAAAAGCCCAAATTCCTCAGCACAAACCAGCCGCCAATACAGACAATCAGGATCAGCACCCCTGCCATACCGGCAAGAATACCAATCTGCATCCGCGTCATGCCAAAATATTTTTTTTCTTCGTTCATGTTGTCCTCCGCCTTCAGGTTGAAATACGGGAAAACCCTACACGCACAGTTGGTACAACAACCGTTTTAACATTATGGCTGAATTAATATCGCCCGCGCCGGTGCGCCATCTGAACCGGCGATCTTGAGCGGCAGGCAGTACAGATCGTAGAAGCCACGCATCACCTTCGAGAGATTCAAGCCCTCCACCACTATAACGCCCGCCTTCAACAGCACGGAATGTGTAGCCACCGAATCCCCATACGGCGCAACGGATAGATAATCCACGCCGACCAGTTGGACACCATGCTCCACAAGCCACTCAGCGCCGTCCTCCGTGATGGCGACGTAATCGGTCTGGAACTCCTTCTCACCTTTCGCCCAAAGATGGGAATTGCTCGTCCCGAACAGGACGCGTTTCATATCGGACGTGATCTCGGATCGTTCCAACACCTCGGACGTGATCGCATCCACCCCATCCGGCAACTGCACCACATAACAGGGTCCCGTCAACACTTCGAGCGACAACTGCTCGACCGTGCGCCCGTCATTGAGGAAGTGGTGCGGCGCGTCCACGTGCGTGCCAACGTGAACACTCGAACTGATCTGCGTTACATTGGCATGTGCACCCTTATCCATGGATTCAAATCGCTCAAGCTCGAGTCCCGGGTCACCGGGCCAGGTGGGAAGATCGGGTGAAATGGTCAGGGATATGTCGTAAATGGTCATGGTGAGGCTCCTTGTCGTTGTCTTCAACAGTGGTCGCACCCACATGTGGCAGACTATGGGCTTGGCGTATTGGTCGGAAGCAGGTTTGTCGGTCCAGTAAGAAGCGGGATGGACATGGGAGTCAGAGTCGGTGTGATGGTCGGAGTCGGAGTGGAAGTCAGGTCAGCCCATCCACTGTAATAAAAATACTCCTGCAGGAAACCCGCACGCTCCTCTTCATTCATTATACGCGGACGCGAGTAATCTTCAAGCATGGCGGTGATCAGTTCAATACTGATGAGTTTGCCGTCATGGATCACATAGCGGTCAAAGAATAAACGACGGATGCCGGGCGGCATCCAATCCTGGTCGCCCATCTGGTCGAAGAACAGGTTGCCAAGCCCATAATGGATGAACGCGTCGTCGTGGAACTCCATCAACTGCGCGTAATGCGCCTGACTGCCGCTGACAACCGAAGCGCCCGAATCAGCCATCAAGCGGAAATCGTCAACCTGCTGCGGGTTCGGCTTGTAATCGTAGCTTTCATTCCACTGAAAAGTGGAGATCACGACATAACCTTCGGCTTTCAAAGAGTTGATCTTTTGTTGAAGATACTCGAAATCACAGGGTGCCGCACCGGGTTGGTAATCGGTGGCAGTCGGGAAGCGACCCACGTCGGGCTTGTTGCACCCGATGAAGGCGATCTTGTTGCCGTTCACTTCGAACAAGGCCGGCTTGAGCGAATCCTGCAGATCCTGACCGCCGCCGAAATATGGAATGTTATTCGCGCGATAGATATCGAGCGTTTCATACATCGCATTCGGACCGTAATCTGCAAAGTGATTGCCGGTCAACTCGATCACGTCGGTGCCAACATCCGTGATAAGGTCCATGTATTTCGGATCACTGCAAAACACGAGCGCGCCCGCATCGGGCTTCGGGTACGGGCAACCCGTGAAAAACGGAATCTCGTTGCTTACATGCATGATGTCGGCTTCGCGGAATATATCGCGCATCTTTTCGCCGGGATAGGTGGAGCCTTTGAGTTCCATCGTCACTGCGGTTGCACGAACCAATGCGGTCACGCCGGTCATGATGACCGTTGTCAACTTGTTCGGATCATAATTGGAAAGTGTCCATGAGGAGGCATCCACAGTGCCGTCAGACCGGAGCGTGAAATCCACGGCCAGGGGGTATTTCGTAATGTCAAAATTTTTGCGAATCGGCGATTGGCCGTCTATGGTCAACACCTTCCATTTTGGATCGAGGGATTCAAACGGGACGATTGCCCAAGCGGACTCGCTCCACGTCACATCAAGTAATTTTTCCGCTGTCACGTTTCTCACAGACCCGAATGCTGGTTCGCCCCAAATAGCTGTAAACGCCCTCAGGGTGGATTCCTCCATCAATAGCGGGGTCCCGCCATCAGTCCAGAAAGAACGGAGCTCGTCAGATGTCACTCCATCTCTGACAGTTGGAAACGGCGCAACCAGCGCGTAGACCCATTTGAATTGAATCCCGTTTTCACCGCCCGGTTGTGACACATCGAGATTCATACTGGCGCTGAAAGGGATGTCCGTATTCTCAACCTGATTCCGCAACGCCTGCGGAACCGCGTCAGAAATAATCACCCCCATGAACGACGGTGTGGATATGGTGGTCTCGGTAATTGGAATGGAGGCGGGAGGAACTGGGGTGGTTACCGCAACCTGCCGGGTTGGAGGCGTTTGCGAAGTACAGGAGGAAAACATCAGCACAAGCGCGCAGATGATTGCAGACAACCGGTTAGAGAATTTGGGAGGCATAGCCCCCGATTATACTATTCAGCCTTAAGAGTCAACTCAGAAATAGTGAACTGTTTGAGCGCGTCTTCGTCAATCGTCACGCCCAAGCCGGGTTGATCTGGAACGGTGATCGTACTATCATCGTTCAACACAAATCGCTGGTTGGTGATATCGCGGTGATAATAGCGGTCCGAAGCGGAAATGTCACCCGGCAGGACATAACCCGGCAGGGACGCAATCGCAAGGTTCGATGCGCGTCCCACACCTGTTTCCAGCATTCCCCCGCACCACACAGGGATGTTCCGCGCGCGGCAATAATCATGGATCATGATCCCCTGACTCAAACCGCCCACGCGCGCAGGCTTGATGTTGATGTTACGGCAGGCTTCCATTTCCAATGCGTAGCGCGCATGACGCGGCGAAACAATGCTCTCATCCAAACAGATCGCTGTCTTGAGTTGCGCTTGTAGCTTGCGGTGGTCCCAAATATCGTCTTCGAACAAAGGCTGTTCGATCAACAACAAATTCAGGTCATCGAGTGGCTTGAGCGCGTCGGCGTTAGCCAGCGTATACGCAGAGTTTGCATCCACCTGCAAGCGAAGGTCGGGATATTTCCTTCGGACGGCAACCGTCTCTTCGACTTCGCGACCCGGCTTGATCTTGATCTTGACGCGGTCATAACCTTTTTCCAAATAAGACTCAACGGTTCGCACCAACGCCTCGGCCGACTCCTGAATCCCGATCGAGACTCCCACTTCAACCTTATCCTTTTGCCCACCAAACATTTCCTTCAACGATCTGCCATCGCGCTTGCCGAGCATATCCCAGATCGCCATCTCCACCCCTGCCTTGGCGAGATGATGTCCACGGATGCGCTCGACGCGCTGTTGAAAATCGAGCGCGTCTGTCACATCTTTCCCGAGAATGAGCGGCGCAACAAATTCCTTGAGGATATGCCAGGCAGTGCCGGTCGTTTCGTAGTTATAGCCCGGCTCGCGCGAAGCGACGCATTCACCATACCCGGTCAAGCCTTCGGATTGCAGGGTAATGAGAATGCACTCGCGGTCCGTTTCGCGGCCGAAGGAGGTCTCGAACGGCGCAACGAGCGGCATGGAGACGTGATGCAGGGTGATGGAATCGATTTTCATGGGATCATTTTGGGGTTTGTGATGCGGCCATCGACGCAAGCACTTCCTTCGTCA
>DATIUT010000088.1:0-3502 GCA_035466615.1 Anaerolineales bacterium
AGCGACGTTGCCAGAATCCGTGCGAAATTCTCGATGGATGGGTTCAAGCCCGTGAATTCAGGCTTGTCATTCAACATTTGTTCCTTGTAATAATTCACGATCTCATCGAGATGCTTTTCCACATCTGCAATATCAACGAGATACCCGTGCCGGTTGAGTTCCTTCCCTTCGAGTTGTAGTTCGAGAATGTAATGATGCGAATTGGGATGATTTTCAGCTCCCCAATCTCCACCAATCAGAAAATGTCTCGCGATGAAATCACGACGAACGCCAAGAGTGTACATGGTTCAGTTCTCCAAACCTAGGGTTTTACGGCACGTATAACATGACGATTTTTTTCTTTCGTAACGCGCATTGCAAAATCAAAGGCATCTATGTTCGTGCAATAATCAAGATCGGATAAAGGAAACCCCGTTTCCTTCGGGTCGAGGTGCTGGATTGCATCCCGTGACTTGAACACGCGCTTGATGAATGGGGCGGGGTCGGGTTGCCGGCCTTCGAATAGCAACTCGAGATACTCCGCGCAAGCCACATCTTCATCTCCGTGCTCCGAAGCATATTGGCCTGTAATCACAAACGTCACTGTTTCGAGCGAGAGCTCCCGAATGCAAGTCACGGTTGCGTTTGCAACAACAAAACTTGCCGCAAACAGGGTCTCTGCTTTTATGCTTCGCACGATCCCCTGTGTCCCCGCCCCTGTTCGTTGCACGATGACTTTATCTGTCAAATCCACTTCCCTTGTCTGGGTGGGGGAGTTGCCGAAATCGAATCCTTTGGGGGGCAGGCCTCCCACCTCTCCGCATGCCAGCGAGTTGGGAGTCTCTGCCTTGAACTGCAATGCCTCTTCCACGGTGCTGACGGGATGGATCTCTTTTGCGCCGCGTGAAAAGGCATATGCCGCATTTGAAAATGCCCGCAAAACATCTATGACCACAACGACCCCTGCCGCTTCATGACAGGTTTCAAGATTTGTGTAATGGAATTTCATGCGGCGTATTCCAGAAGAACCTGTATCGTCTCCTGTGGATTTTTATCCAGCAATTGATACGCCTCTTCCGCCTTTTCAATCGGAAAGCGATGCGTGATCCACTTTTGCGGTTGGATTCGTTTCAACGCCTCCCATGCGACCTCGAACCTGCGTCCCTTGTCCCAGCGCCCGCCCAACTCCGGGGCGATGGAGCTGACCTGCGACGAAATGAGTTTGATCCGCGAGCGATGGAACAAACTGCCGAGATCAATTGGCGCTTTCTTTTCTCCATACCACGAGCCAATGACAACGCGTCCACTGAACATGGTCATTGCAATGGCATTGTTCAATGCATATGGGGAGCCGCTGAGTTCAAAAGTTAAGTCAAAGTTTTGCGTGTAGGCAAAATGATTTGTTGTGTGTGATGATGAATCTTCATCTGCAGGAACGATAAGTTCGGGATCAAATGAATTGTCCACACCTAATTCAAGCGATGCCTTCCTCCGTAACTCATGGCAATCGGATGTGACCAATAACTCCAGGGGGAATTCCTTGAGCAGGGACGCAACCAGCAACCCCACAACGCCTTGTCCCAAAACCAAAACGCGCTCGCCAAGGATCGGCGCGGCGTCCTGGATCAGGTTCACAGCGGTTTCCATGTTTGGGAGGAAGGAGCAGGCTTCGGCAGGGAGGGACGCGGGCGCAGGGATAAGGGAATCTGTTTGGGCAATGAAATGAGTCGAATGGGGTTGAAATCCAAAGACAGGCTTGTCACGCCAGTTCCTGTCAACTTGTTTTCCTGTCTCCCTCACAATACCAACGCAGGCATATCCATAGGCGAGCGGATACTTCAAATGACTGCTGACCTTATCATGTGCGTCAAAAAGATGCGGAAACTGCCCGCCATACACAAGCATCTCGGTTCCCGCGCTGATGGCGGAACAGACCGTTTCGACCAGAACATCCTCCGCACCGAGGGCGGGCAAAAACTCCTCGCGGAGTTCAACCTGTTTCGGCGCGGTGAAGTAAACAGTCTTTCGCTTCATGTCCATATTTTACCCCCTTGACCAATTTGTTTATCTATCTGCACGCAGGAAAAGGATCAACAAAACTTCCGCGATCTTGGCTGGTATGCCATAGATCGAGTCGTGATCGAAGAAGGAGAATCCATCGCGGATGACATAGAAACCGACCCAGATCACAAGCCATGCAACGATTGTGACAACTGCGTAAAGTACCAGGCTTTGACGAACCAGATGGTGTTTTTGTTGAAGGAATGGAATGGGAAGGAAATATGCGCCAAGAAGTCCAAGATAGCCAATCCCGTTGAGGAGGAAAAGCGGGTCAGGACCGTGAGAAAACAACTGTTTATCGAATGCGGCCATGAGGTGCAAAACCGCGGTGGTGAGCGCCGTAATGATGATCCCATAATGTTTACCGGTTAGTTTCATTTTGGACTCCTTTGGTTGTATTCCTAGACGAAACGGCCGATATGATTTTTACCTCCCGATCTTGCGGCTTGCGAGAAGCAAACCGATCCCTCCGTTCAAAATGTCGCGGGCACGCATAAGTAATACGAGACTGATTGCGGCGGATGCAGGCTGGCCGAACGCGCCTAGCGCAAGCACCTGGCTGGCTTCGAGCGCGCCCAGCCCGCCCGGCAGCGGCATCAGAAATGCGACCTGCATTGCGGTTAGCGCGGCAAAAATCTGTATCGCGTTGATCTGCATTCCAAGAAAGCTCACCATCATGTAATACTCAATTGCGATCCCTAAAATGGCAAGCAATGAAACACCAATGGCCGCGAACATCGAACGCACATGCTTTCGGCAAAAGGCGGAAGTCATGCGTTCCGCAACAACCACCAAACGAATGGCCGCATGGTCTTTTGGGATGAAAGGCTGGCGGAGCATGATTCTCGAAATGGGCATGATCCCGCTATAAAGCAGGATGATGTGGATGATGGGCCACATCAACAAAACCGTCAGCCCGCTCAGGCTTAAAGTGAGCCTGAGCCCGTTTTCTGAAATCAGCCCCGCCCTGACAATTGCCCACGCGCCGACACCGATCAAAATAAAATTGACAAGGAATTCAAGCAGTTTGTCCATGATGACAACGGACGTGGCGCGCGCGAAGGATAATCCATGATTGCGTTGAAGATAGATTACCTGCAAGGGTTCGCCTCCCACCTGCGGACCCGGCGTAAAGTAACTCAACCCGAACACAGACAACCGATATCCAACCAGTGGTGAAAACGGAACCGATGGATTCTCCGCGTGGACGATAACCCACCAGCGCGCGGTCATCAGCCCGATGACAATGGCATTGATGACAAGCATGATGGCGATTTGTGAGAGTTTTAGCGTTTTGAGGGTATTCCAAATATCAGTGAGTGGCGCGTTGCGAAGGGCGAAGTAGAGTAATGTTGCGAGAATGAGAAACCAAAATGAACGGGTCAACCATTTGTGTTGATTCAAAGTGCGGTTACTCCCGTATCCTGGCACCTGTGTTCGATCAATCCTTGCATTCGTTCGA
>DATIUT010000089.1:0-2689 GCA_035466615.1 Anaerolineales bacterium
CCAATCCGAGCACGCCCAACAGGTTGAATATGTTACTTCCCACCGCGTTGCCAACCGCAATGTCACTTTCCCCTTTGATCGCAGCGATCACGGATGTGGCGACCTCGGGCAGGGATGTCCCGACGGCAACAATGGTCAAGCCAATGACCAATTCACTGACACCAAGAACTTTTGCGATCGTCACTGCGGAATCCACCAGCCAGCGGGCACCCAGCACCAACAGGCCAAGCCCGATCAGGATGAAAAGGACATTGGTCGATGTGTTACGCGCAGAGCGCGGTTGTTTTTCGGCAAATTCCCGTGCATATTCCTTTTGCACTTCCCTGCTCTCCCTGCGGCTCTGTCGCAATGCAAAAACCGTGTACACGATCAGACCGGCGATCAGGGTCAGGCCGTCCCATAAGCCAAGGTTGCCATCCACACCCAGTGCAAATGCAAGCAGGGAAACACCCAGCATGATCGGGGCATCCTTCCGTATCAACTGCTCGGCAATCACGATCGGCGCAAGGATGGCGGTGATGCCAAGGATGAACAGAATGTTGAAAATATTTGACCCGAGAACGTTGCCCAGGGTCAGGTCACCCTGCCCATTCACCGCGGCCTGCAGGGACACGGCGATCTCCGGGGACGCCGTGCCGGCTGCCACAATGGTCAACCCGATGACAAGCGGCGAGATACCAACCGCCGCTGCAAGGCGTGAAGCACCGCGCACCAGAAGTTCCGCGCCGAGAATTAATACAACGAGCCCGCCAATGAAAAGAAGGATTGTTATTGTCATGTTTTTATAGGGTTATATTTTATCCCAGGCAATAAACGAAAAATCCACCTACTCGATCTTCCCCTCCTGCACGAAGCGCGTCAACTCACTGACGCTCCATTGTTCCAAGCCAAGTTTTTCCACCGTGCGCCCTCGACGCCAGTAATCAGTGCGGTGGATGATGCTGGCGATCTGGATCATGCTTTCCATACCGCGCACAGAAACGCCATAACGCTTCCCCAGCGACGCGATGGGCACAAGACTCATCGGCACATCCTCAAAGAGATAACGGTGGTTCAATGTTGCAGGCGCTTTGATGCCGTAATAGCCGGGCTGGTTGTGAATGGCTTCATGCAGGTCTTCACCTGTGGTGTCGTAGGCGAGCTGCAACCATTCCAGGGCAGTGCGCGCACGGATACCCAGCGCAGAGGCAACAGTCACACGTTCACGATCCAACACCTCCAACATGCGCGCCACCGATGGGGTGACGCCGTCAATGTAAAACTGATAATCACCATGTGTGGCTTCGATCCAGCCCGTATTGAGCAAGGTCAGCGCGGGATGGAAGATTGCTCCCATGTTATTCAAACTGGTATGCAGAACATCCACACCATCAAAGAATTGTGGATACGCGTCCTTGATCGCGTCCAGCACCAGTTGGGTACGCGTGGCAGGCAATGCCGCCAACGGCAGGGCTTCCTTTACGCGGAAGATACGCGCCGCGGCGGGACCGTCGGAGCGGGAGGCATAGATGAAGGTTTCCGCCTCAGCGATGGTGACATCCGCTTTGCAACCACTGTCTCGAATAGCCTTCGAGAACTCCAATGCCCCGCATGTGCGCCCGGGATGCAGAAGAACAATTTGGCCATCTGTGAGATACGGAGCCATGATGACAGCTACTTCTGCATGTGCGGACGAGGGCAATACGACCATGATGACTTCCACCCCCTTGATCGCTTCACCGATCTGGTCAGTGACCAGCCCCAGTTTGCCAAATCCGTGCGGGACGTTCTCATCGCCGTCCAGCTCGATACCGCCGCGCTTTTTGATCACCTCGATGTGACTCATGGTGCGGTTGTACAACGAGACATTGAATCCCATCAATGCCAGATGCGCCGCCATCGCTTTCCCGCCATGACCCGCGCCAACGACTGCAAAATTTGTTGCCATTGAAACCTCCTTTTGAATTTCGTAGGCCACGCTTGAGCGTGACAGTCACGTTGAAAACCTGACCTACACTGTTAATTGGGCGATCCGTTTGCTCTCAGGGATCGGCTTCCCCTTATGATCCACTGCCACGCTTGCGCCATTGACGATACTCGTCCTTACCTGCCCACGCCCGAACTTGTTGTTGCGTAGTTGCGGCGCGTCCATGAGACCGGATGTCACTGCCCGGGTTAAGGTTGCGGCGTCCGTAAGCGGGTCGCCAGCCTTGGGTCCTGCGAGAGCCGAGATAGCTTCCAGCAAAAGGGTCGCATCCTTTACCAGTTCCTTTCGCCGTTTTGTGATGGCCTTGTCCGAGGTCATATCCGGCGCGCCGCGCATGGCATTTTCGATGGAACGTCGCACGATCCTGCTGGCTTCGATGATATCATCCGCAGTGGCGGCGTGATGCGCCTCGGTGTGACCGACGATATGATAGATCTGCGGCTTGATCGCCATTTGAAGATACGTGGCTGCGGCAAGGTGTCCGCGCGCCGCATCGGGGTCAAGCGGGTGCGAGAGCAGGCCGATACGCGTCTGCTTCCATACCCTGAAATCGTCGCGTTGAAGCGGCTCAACCATATCCATCACTGCCAGCATCTTCGCCAGATCCATTGCATCTGAAAGTCCGGGCGGGCTATTGAACATGAGCTGTGCGATGTAATCCTTCACGCCAAAAGCGCGCGCGTTATATGCCGAAAGATAAGCTGAGACAACGAACACCACATC
>DATIUT010000090.1:0-3676 GCA_035466615.1 Anaerolineales bacterium
AATATGGTTCATGTATAAATTGTCATTGAAAATATGAGCCATACGATTTCGTATGAAGAGAAAGGAATAACGTCATGCCAACGATGGAGACACTTACCATCAAGACGGAAAATAAGTTTAGAAGTCTGGTGACAAAACGCACTTACAAAAAGGGCGAGATTATATGTGACATCCCAACCGAAAAGGTGGTGAACAAACCGAACCGCTTTACTGTTCAGATCGACCGCAACAAGCATACCGATGTCGGCAAACTGGCGGCATTGAACCATTCCTGTGATCCCAATGTGATCCTGGATACGGAACATCTGCTGGTATATGCCTGCAAGGACATCGAGAAGGGCGAGGAATTATCCTTCTTCTATCCCGCCACCGAATGGGAAATGGACGCGCCGTTCATCTGCCTGTGCGGTGCATCGAGTTGCATACATGTAGTTGCCGGTGCACGCTTCCTGCCGCTCTCCACGCTCGAACATCACTTCCTGAATAAACACATCCGCGAGTACATGGTCGAGTTGTTGAACGGCACGGAACTGTACTTGAAGAAATTACAGGAAGTTGAATAATAACAAAAAACCTCCGGGCGTCCGGAGGTTTTTTCATCTTTTATCCTTCTTCCTTCATCCTTTTATATACCCCCACCCACGGCTTGCCCAGCCTGTGATTCTCGGTGATCTGGATCTTGTTTAACTTCGTTGCGATCTGTGGCATGAGCATGGCGATGGTCACCCAGTCATCCTGTAACAGGGCGTTCTTCATCTTTTCGGCGGTCTGCCCGGTCCACAGCCACTCCATGCGGAAGCGGTCTGCTTTGACCCAGTAACCGCGTTTCTCCCACGCCACAACGGATTTATCAATGCCGTCCGATATGGTTTGCAGTGCCAGGACTATGAAAGCGGCAAGGTCTTTGGCTTCGGTTGTCACATCCCTTTGTCTTGCCAGTTCACGAACCGCCAGCACAATGGACCTGGTTAGCCGGGTGCGATCCTTCCCGGCGGTATCTGTTTTTATCAATCGGCTCAATGGTCTGCTCCAAAGTGGAAGTTCAAGTGCGGGATTATACCAAATGAACAATGAACATCACGAAAAATGGATACCTTGCGGTATAATTTCGCCGCTTATAATTTTCTGGCATGCTAAAAACCGAGAAAAATTTACGCGGGGACGTGCTGGAACTGGCAGACAGGCATGACTTAGGATCATGTGCCGCAAGGCGTGAGGGTTCGATTCCCTCCGTCCCCATTTTTACAAACCGTCATTGCAGGAAGCCGCAAAGCGGTGCGGAAATTGCTTCGCCTTATCAGGTTATCAGGCTCATAATGACGAAAACAGAGAGGCAAAATTGAACATCGAAAAAACAATCGAAGAGAACCACGAAGCCAAATTAGTGGTTGAAGTTGAAGCAGAAAAAATGGACCAGTACAAACGCCGTGCGGCGCGCAAGATCTCCGGGCGCGGCAAGATCGCGGGTTTCCGCCCGGGCAAGGCTCCATATGACATCGTCGTCCGCAACTACGGCGAACAGGCCATCATCGAGCAGGCGATAGACTTTTTCGTTGACGCGGAATACTCGAATATTCTCAAGGAAGCGGACGTCAAGCCCGGCGCATCGGGGTCGCTCGAGTCGATTGACTCCCTCGAGCCGCCGAAACTGACCTTCCGCGTGCCCCTCGCCCCCGAAGTGGACCTGGGTGACTATCTCTCGATTCGCATGCCATACGAATGGTCTGCTCCCTCTGAAGAGGAAGTGAACAAAGCCCTGGAAGACCTCCGACAGATGTACGCCACGACCGAGAACGTCGAACACGAGGTACAGGAAGGCGATTACGTACTCGTTGACCTCAAGTCCGAAACTGCCGAAGTGAACCGCGAAGGATTTGCCGCGTTTGTCCGCAAGGAGGAGCGTGATTCTGAATGGCCTTATAACGGCTTTGCAAAGGAACTTGTCGGATTGAAGCCGGGCGATGCTAAAACCGTCAAACACACCTTCCCTGAAGATTGGGACGTCGAAGAATTAAAGGGCAAGGAAGTTGAAATGCGAGTTACCGTAAAGACCGTCCGTGCGGTGACATTGCCCGAACTCGACGATGAATTTGCCAAGACCGCCGGTGCGGGCGAAACACTCGACGAATTGAAGGAAGCCGTCAAAAAGGACGTGGAAGCCCGTTCCAAGACTGACTATGACGACAAGTTCTTTGTGGATCTGATCGAAAAGATCAAGGAAGGCGCGACCTTCAAATACCACCAGCATTCACTCGATCATGAGGGTGAGCATGTCCTTGAAGATTTGAGCAGCCGGCTTGCCCAGCAGGGCATGGATCTGGATACGTATTTCAAGGTGCGCAATACAACTCGTGAACAGTTCATCGAAGATGAAGTAAAACCCGTAGCAAAGAAACGCTTCGAACGTTCACTCATTCTTGATGAGATCGTCCGCAGGGAAAAACTGGAAGTAAGCAACGAGTCCCTGGATGTAGAGTTCAATCAAACCTTGAACGCTCTCGTCATGCAAGGCTTGAATATCAACAAGGTCCGCGGCGGTAAAAAGGGACAGCAACAGCTTGCCCAGGCTGTCGCCATGGAATCCGCGAACCGTGTATTGACCCGCACCGCTTTGGATTTGTTGAAGTCCATTGCGGTTGGTGAATACAAATCGCCGGAAGAACGGGCGACTCAAGCCGTTGCAGCAGTGGCAGAAAATACACCAGCTGAGGAAAAGGCCGATGAAACTGAAACAGCCATCCCTGCAAGCGACCCGGAATCTTCATCTGAAGCGGAAACAAAGAGTTAACAAAATTCCAACGCGGTCCGGGTATGATCGCTAGAATATAAGGAGACAGCCATGATCCCAAACTTTCAGAGTGTGACCCCTTACGTGATCGAGTCGACCAATTACGGTGAGCGATCCATTGACGTTTTCACCCGTTTGATGAAAGAGCGTATCATCTTCCTTGGCACCGGTATCGATGATCAGGTGGCAAATGTGATTGTGGCGCAGTTACTGCACCTCAACCATGAAGATCCAGAACGGGAAATTTACATGTATATTAATTCGCCCGGTGGGCAGATCTATGCGGGACTAGCGATCTATGACACGATGCAGATGATCTCGAACCCGATCAGCACAGTTGCCGTCGGCGTCACCGCTTCCTTCGGGACCGTGTTGTTGACCGCCGGCACGAAGGGCAGACGTTATGCGTTGCCCAACGCGACCATTCACATGCACCAGCCCTTGGGCGGTGCACAGGGGCAGGCAACGGATATCGAAATTCAGGCGAAACAGATTTTGCGCCTGAAGAGTTTGTTGCTCGGCATCATGTCGAAACATACCGGCCAGCCGCTTGAGGTGATCGAGCGCGACAGCGACCGCGACTATTATCTCGAAGCCAAGCAGGCCGTGGAATATGGTCTGGTCGATCAGGTGTTGGAAGCTTCAGAGAAAGTTAATATGTAACTTGGTGTCTGAATATTTTTATTGAAGCCTGTTGAGTGATTGACAGGCTTTTTTTATTTGTCATTGCAAACGGAACGAGGCAATCCCTGCACCAATACGATATAATCACAAACTGCGAAAGGAAACGAGATGACCTTTTCTATCGTTGCTTGTAATCTGGAGGAACAGGCTTGGGGCGTGGCCGTTGCCTCGAAGTTCCCTGCGGTGGGCGCGGTAGTTCCATGG
>DATIUT010000091.1:0-5007 GCA_035466615.1 Anaerolineales bacterium
TGAGCAGATGAAGAAAATCGACCAGATATTTGAGCGCGCGCCGGTTATCTCGTAGCATTATACCCAAAGCAACAAAGCTGCAGTCCGAAGAACACCATTCATACAACGCATCCTGCTGCGCAGATCATCAAGGAGATACAACGTCATGTCGATTGAAGACAATAAAAGACTTGTTCGTCGTTACTTTGAAGACGCTCCATTCAATCCTGCTGCCTGCGATGAAATCTTTGCGCCCAGTTTCCAATTTCACACCATTCTGCACGCAAGCATTACTCCTCAAACGGTGGAATCTGATCCCCAAAGCGAGAAGGTCGCTTTTGAAAGCCACAAAAGGATCATGGGAGGCTGGAACATGACCATTGAGGAAATGATTGCTGAAGGCGATCGCGTCATGGTACGCTGGTCAAGTCAGGGCACCCATCAAGGCGAGTTGGCCGGTCTGCCACCCACGTACAGGCAAGTAACCAATTCTGGCATCAATATATTCCGCATTACAAATGGCCAGATCGCGGAGGTGTGGGACATCATGGATCGTATGTGGCTGTGGCAACAACTGGGTGTTCTCCCTGAACTTAAAGAAGCGATTGCCAAGACGAGAGAAGCCATGTTGTCACAGCAAGGCGGCAGGCCAGAGTAGGCATTAAGCCCCAGCCGCATCCAACAGTCGCAATTGCAACAGCAGAATATTCACATGAACTCAGGAGGCTAATTTTGGACACCTCACCGCATAAAAGTGACTTTGTGAACGTAAATGGGATTCGCCTGCATTACCTGGATTGGGGCGGAAATGGTCCAGCATTGTTATTTCTTCCCGGGTTGGGAAACACAGCTTATGTCTTTGACAGAATTGCCCGACGCTTTAATGACAAGTTCCATGTTTTGGCGTTGACCAGGCGCGGCCACGGGGATTCTGACCAACCCGAAACAGGTTATGACTTGGAAACCCTGACAAAGGATGTGAAGCAATTCCTGGACGCACTCAAGATCAAGAAGGTTATCTTTGCAGGCAGTTCGATGGCGCATGTGGAGATTTGTCGCTTCACGGCCTTGTATCCAGAAAGAGTCCTCAAGGTGATTTATTTTGATGCGGCGTATGATCGCTCGCAATTTCGAAGATTTGAAGAGCAATATCCACTAAAAGGGATCAAACCTCCTGGCTCCGAAGATGATTATTACTCGATTGAAGACTATGTTGCTCACATCAACAAGACATTCCCAGAGATGGCTGAAATCTGGGGCGATCTGTACAAAGAGGAGTTATTGCATGAAATCAAAACCACATCAGAAGGCAAAATAGCGGACAGGATGTCTGATGAGCTTACCCAAAAGTTCATCAGCATTTCACGAAACTATCCACCAGAAGATTCAATGACCAAAGCCCCCGTACTGAGCTTCTATGCGATTTGGGATAGGTTTGATCTTTTCCCCAACCATTTGACAGATGAACAAAAGGCAAAACTGTTTGAATATAGAAAGAATATTCGCCTACCTATTCAGAGAGAGCTGATAGAAAAGTTCCGCCGGGATGTTCCCCATGCAAAAATTGTCGAAATCCCTCAAGGACATCATTGGTGCTTTATCAAACACGAAGAACTGGTCTACGAGGAAATGAGAAAATTTTTGCTTGAATAATTCAACTTCGTTAGGAGGCTACTCATGGATACTTCCCCACACAAAAGCGACTTCGTCAACGTGAATGGAATCCAATTGCATTATCTCGATTGGGGTGGAAGCGGAGACGTACTTTTGTTCCTGGCAGGCATGGGATGCAACGCGCACGTTTTTGACAACCTTGCCCCGCGTTTTACAGATAAGTTTCATGTCATGGCGCTCACCCGTCGCGGGCATGGAGAATCCGATCACCCCGAAACAGGCTATGACATTGACACACTTACAGAAGACATTCGTCAATTTCTGGACGCGCTTGGGATCGAAAAAGTCGTCATGGCGGGGCACTCGATGGCAAACGTGGAGCTTTCCCATTTCTCCGCCCTGTACCCGGAACGAGTCGTGAAGCTGATCTTTCTGGATGCGGCCTATAATCGAAGTTCAGCATTGTACAAAACCATGGTGGAAAACAGCCCCTGGAGAAAGATACAACCTCCAGGACTGGACGTTGATTACTACATAGAGGAGGAATATTTCACGGCAATGAAAAGAGCCTATCCATCCTTCACCCTGATCTGGACGGAAGCGATGGCGCAACAATCCCTGCATGAGATCATCAAGACCCCCGAGGGGAAGATAGCCGATCGAATGAGTGACAACATTAGTAAAGCCATTACAAAAACGCTGACCGGTTATGTGCTTGAAGATTCGAGAATAAAGGTTCCATCCTTGGCCTTTTTCTCCTTATCCAAAGGACTCAATACCATTTCCGACGAATGGATGACAGAAGAGCAGCGAACTCAACTCAGGGATTATGTCGAAACAAGGGAAAATGACTGGACTAGAGAAAGTATCGAACTATTCCGTCAGAATGTACCCCATGCAAGGATCATAGAAATCCCACAGGGGCATCATTATTGCTTCATCCAACAGGAGGAATTGGTCTATAAGGAAATGAGAAAGTTTTTAATCGGGTAGTCAAAGGCACGGGTACTTACAGAATCAGGTTCGCAGAGGAATTCGGCATTGATGAAAGGTCAATCGACCCTCATGCCTGTCCAGCGCGCGGCAAAGCACATGGAGATTTTGTTGGGGATATTGCACGGATGATCTGTGTTTATTCCCCAAACCCCGCAGGCGGAATTCCCAGCGCCTGGATTAGGCGTGCCCAATAATTGACTTGTGCCGCGGTGCTGGCGAGGATGACAAACTCGCGCTCGGTAAACGCGGATTTTACACGCTCGACCACGTCAGGATGAAATTTTAAGGGCGTTTGCGAGATTAGGCGGGCATAGGCAATTGCCAGTTTCTCGCGTTCACTGAAGGTGGTTACCCGTTCGAAGCCGCCGCGCAGGGATTCCGCCTCCTCATCTGTAATTCCCGTGCTGCGATATTCATGTGAATTCATATCCACACAAAATGGGCATGCCGCCGCGTACGAAGCCGTCATGCGGATGAGTTTCAACATGCGCCGGGTCATCCGCCCGTCTTCGTGGGCGACCAAGCCCTCCATGATCCCTGAACCGATGGCGGCTTTGGGATACCAAGCGAGGATACGCGGCGGCAGCATGATCCTGCCTGTCACCTTTTCTGAGAACCAGATACCAAGTTTGAGAATAAGCGGGGTATGTTTCGGCGGTTTGATGAATGCTTCCATATTTTCCTCCACTTGATTTTAAAGCAATCGCCCGGAATTATGGTCACCAAAACAAAAACGCGCGGAGGTTTTGCCTTCACGCGTTTCCAAACGGTTCAAAAAATGCTACATTGAAAGCAGCGTCATGTCCATTTGATAAGCAGATGGAAGCAGACTGCGATATCCTTGAAGCGATTTCCGCAACTGCATCCGGGCACGCGCGAGCCGGCTCTTCACCGTCCCCACAGGGACATGCGCCACATACGCCGCTTCCTCATACGACATGCCCTCCACATCCACAAGAATGACCATGAGACGATAATCCGGCACGAGGGCTTTGATGCACTGGTGCAGTGCACGTTTCAATTCGGACTCCTCGGCTCGTTCCTCCGGACCTGTGATCGGGTTTCGCATCCATTCAGGAGACTCCACCTCATCCCCTTCGTTCGTAAACAATTCGAGGGGCATGCCATTGTGACGCTTGCCGCGCCGCAATTCATCGTAACTGGCATTGACTGTCACACGCGCCAGCCAGCTTTTAAAGTTCCCGCCGCGGAACGACTTGATGTGACGAAACGCATGGATCATCGCCTCCTGCAAGGCATCCTCCGCCAAACATTCATCGTGGACGATCCGTAAGGCAATCCGATACAGCATATCCTGGTAGTTCAGGACCAGTGTATTGAACGCACCCATATCGCCGCGTTGTGCAGAATTGATCAATGAGTTCTCTGTGGTTTTCATACCTTAATCGTATCCCCCCGCTGTTACAAGCCTGTCGCAGAGATGTTACAGTTTTGTAACATCGCGACCCTTACCTCGCTTCGACTTTGCTGGCGCTCCGCTCAGTACGAGAAATTTACCTCCTCGGCAACCTGAACGTAAACACCGTCCCGCGCGGGTCGGTTTGGCTGGAACGGACGCCTACGCCACCACCATGCAAAGTGGCTATACGATTTACCAACGCCAGTCCAAGTCCACTCCCCTCGGTGCCGCGCGCATTGGAACCGCGATACAACTCCTCGAATATTTTGGATAGATCCTCGGATGGGATTCCCGGCCCTGTGTCAGCCACTTCGATGACGATTGCCCGTCCATCCTCCAGCGCGCGGACTTCAATCGAATCTTCCGCGGACGTGAACTTGAGTGCATTTTCGACGAGATTATATGCCGCTAGAAGCAACAGGTCGCGGTCGCCTGTAATGGCTGGGAATGGCGATGGGACTTTGGGGATCAACAAATTAATCTCACGTCCTTCATACGATGGGTTGACGCGTGCGGCGGTCACCACATCATCCAGCAGTTCAGGGACATCAACGGCGTAATGCTCAATGGTGCGTTCTTCGAGTTCGGATAATTTCCGCAGATCGGTCAACAAGCGGATGAGACGTTCGACCGCACGGTTCGCATTCCCCACAGCCCGCTGACGCTCCTCGTCTGTTTTCTCCTCTTTGAGATTGACCAGCGCGGCGCGAAGACCCGTGAGCGGATTCTTGATCTCATGGTCAAGTCTGCGCATAAAGTCGCGGCGGTTTTCCCGTTCATTCTGCAGGTAGTCAGCGTAGAGTGTCTGGGTCTGGGAAATATGACGCCTGTCCCAATAACGAATAGCCATGACGAATAAAGTGAAAAAGAAACCCACGAGAAACCCAACCAGCCCGGAATTTCGAATACTCATACCGAAAACAATGCCGGAAAAACCAAAATCCACAGAGGCGAGGAAAGGAAATTCATTTGGCAGGATAAAACCTGCAAGGAAGGCA
>DATIUT010000092.1:0-23524 GCA_035466615.1 Anaerolineales bacterium
ATTTATATTCTCGGGGGGACTTTTGGCGGATTTTTTCTTCCACACTTGATGCTTACGAGCAGGATCACGAATCGCCAAACGGAAATCCGCAAGGCGCTGCCAGACGCGCTGGACTTGTTGACGATCTGTGTGGAAGCCGGCTTGGGGTTCGACGCTGCGATGTCCAAAGTGAGCGAGAAATGGGATAACCAGCTTGCTTTGGCGTTTGCCCGTACGATACGTGAGATACAACTCGGCAAGGTCCGCCGGGATGCGTTGAGGGATATGGCTGACCGGCTGGACCTTGCCGAGATGACCAGTTTTGTTGCTGCAATCATCCAAAGCGAACAACTTGGCGTAAGCATGGCAAAGATATTGCGCATTCAATCCGATCAGATGCGCGTGAAGCGCCGCCAGCGGGCTGAAGAAGAGGCTCATAAGGCCCCTGTAAAAATGGTCCTTCCAATGGCGTTTTTGACTTTCCCGACCATCATGATCATCATCCTTACACCTGCCGCATTGCAGATCATGACAACCCTTTAATAGCGTCAAAATATTTATTATTCGTGAATAATATTCCGTGGTCGTATCGTGTTTGGCGATTGGCCTGGGGCGGGATTGACCTTCTCTTCCCGCCAGTTTGCGGCGGTTGTGGAAAAGTGGGAAAGTCATGGTGCCCGGACTGCCAGTCGCGCGCCCCGCGCATAAACAGGCCTTTCTGTGATACCTGCGGGATACCAACCAATGGTGTTGCTTCATGCGAAAAGTGCAAATCAAATCCGCCAGCGTATCGAATGATGCGGTCGTGGGCGGTTTTTGATTCGCCGGTGCAAAACGCCCTGCACACCTTGAAATATCGCCGCAATATGGGAATCGGCGATGCGCTGGCGCGCCAGATGGCTGATTTTGTCCGTTCCCTTAATTGGGATGTTGAAATGCTCATCCCGATTCCACTTGGGAAAAAGAGGCTGAAGGAGCGGGGATATAACCAAGTTGCGTTGGTTGCACGTCCGCTTGCCTATGAACTTGGATTGCAATATACCCCGCAGGGGTTGTGGAAGTCCCGTGAGACCCGTTCGCAGGTCGGTTTGAATGTTTCTCAACGGAGGGAAAATGTCTCAAAGGCGTATCAGGCAGAAGGTAAAGTTGTGAACGGCAAGACCGTCCTGTTAATGGATGATGTGGCGACGACCGGTTCCACGATCCAATCCAGCGCGGAGGCTTTGTTGTCCGCTGGCGCGCGGAATGTTTACGCCATCACCGTCGCACGTGCGCTTTCCCACCATGGCCTAACCAGTGTTTAACAATTATCCGTTCGGATAGTTGATGACCTATTAAGGAGGTTCTGTATGGCGAACAAAATTGAGACCCTGGCTCGTAACATGCGGCTGACCGATAATACGCGCGAGTACATAGAAAAAAAAGCCGCCAAATTGGAACGCTACCTTCAGGAAATCGACGAGATTCGCGTTGAATTATCGCATGTCAAGACGGCTCGTAATGCGAACGACCGTCATGTTGCGCAGGTGACCCTGCGCGGCAAGGGGTTTATCCTCCGCACTGAGGAACGTGCCGATGATGTGCATGCTGCCTTTGACACCGCGATTGATAAGATACAGAGGCAGATCGAGCGTTATAAAGGCAAACACTATCACGGCCGCGGGGATGGTCGTTCAGCGGCGGAAGTTACCGAGGAGGAATGGCCGGTGGATGAGACCGGGGAATTGCTTCCGCTGATTGCCCGCCGCAAGAAGTTTGTGCTTGTGCCCATGAACGAAGACGAGGCGGTGGAACAAATGCGACTGCTCGGGCATGACAATTTCTTTGTTTTCTTCAATGCCGAGCAGGATTCGATCCAGGTCCTGTATCGCCGCCGTAATGGCACGTATGGCTTGATCGAACCTGTGGTTGGTTAGCATTATGAGGATTTGCATACAAACCAGCCCGACATTCGTCGGGCTGGTTTTATCAAGGAGTGAATATGGAATTTGACGACGATTTGGATGAGATCGAAATGACCCCGACGAATGTGAACATTGACGCGGTCACCGATTTGGTTTTTGAACTGATCAAAGCGCTGGGTGAGGATCCCGAACGGGAGGGCTTGAAGAATACACCACACCGGGTCGCGCGTATGTGCACTGAATTGTTCTGCGGGTATACCATTGATCCGCAAAAGGTTGTGAACGGTGCCCTGTTCAATATCAGTTATGATGAAATGGTACTTGTGCGCGATATTGAGTTTTACAGTTTGTGCGAGCACCACATGCTCCCGTTTTTGGGGCGGGCACATGTCGCCTATATTCCGGCTGGCAAGGTGATTGGCCTTTCGAAAATTCCCCGCATTGTGGATATGTATGCGCGCCGACTCCAGGTGCAGGAACGCATGACGCGCCAGATCGCCGACTTTCTTCAGAAGACCCTTCAGCCGCAGGGTGTGGCTGTTGTGGTCGAGGCTTTACATCTATGTTCGATGATGCGCGGCGTGAAGAAGCATGATGCGCGCATGACGACCTCCGCCATGCATGGAGCCTTCCGCGCAAACCTGGCAACGCGACAGGAATTTCTGGACAATATTTCGCGCGGCGCGAAACCGCTTCAGTTCTGACCTTTTAACCTGTTATGGTAAAACCGGCAAATGCTTCCGGACGCGCCTTCATCTATTTGTCCCGGCTTCGTTCGAGCTCCACGCCCACCGATTCCACAAAACGGACAGCTCCCGGCTTTTCCACGCGAACAATGACTTTTTGAACGCCTCTTTCATTCAGGCATACCTTTGCGAGATCGTTGGCTAATGCCTCCACGGTCGACCTTCCAATGCTTTCAGCATATGCCATGATTTTTTGGGACATGGTGCTGTAGTTGACACAGTCTTCAATATCATCGGTTTCCGCCGCGCGCCGCGTGTCTGTAAAGAGGGTGACATTGATCAATATATCCTGCGTGTGTTTGCGCTCCCAGTCGTTGACTCCGAGAATCCCCCTTGCCAGAAGATTTTTGATAATGATTTTGTCCATGGTCGGGCCTTTCGATCTTGCATGTATGCAAATGGATGGATTTGTGGCTTATTCAGTCAGGTTTTTTTGGCGGATATTTTCACTCACGAAAAATACAATTGCCAGCAAGATCCACGCGATACCTTGAGCAAGCCGCAGACTTCCGAATATTAGTGCGCTGTCTCCGCGGAAGGCTTCGAGAAAGAGGCGCGAGCCAGCGGTCAATACAACAAAGTCAAGGAAGGGAAGTCCGTTATGAGGATTGGGTTTGCGAAACCAAAGCAAACTAAAAATGACAAGTGAAGCGATCAATTCATAGATTTGACTTGGGTGCCGCGTCATGTTCCACAGATCAATGCCCCAGGGGAGATCAGTCGGACTACCAAAGGCTGTCCCTGCGGCGAGGTGGGCGAGGGAGAGTCCGATGGCGAACATGGCGAAGATGGGAGTCATTGCATCGAGTGTTCCCCAAAGTGGAAGTTTCTGTCGGTGGCCGTGGATAAATCCAACAAGGACTGCCACCACCAATCCCCCGATTGGGTCGAAGAGATCTGGATTGGGGGAGAAGATGCTAAGCGGACTTTGCGAAAATGCAGGGAAATTGGCAAGTGCAAACAACAAGCGCCCGCCAAGGACGTAACCGATGAGGCTGTAGAAAGAAATATTATTGAGTTGTTCTTTTGAAACGCCATGACGATCGGTCCGTTTTTCGGCGAGGGTGAGACCGATCCACATTGCAACGACGATGAGGATGAAATGGCGCGGCGGGGCAAAGAGAGCGCGAAAGGAATCGATCATTTAAGAATTTCCTCCACGCGAGTGCGGAGCAATGCTTCTGCCATCGGTCCGCCGATGACCACTTCGCTGATGATGCCTTCCCGGTCGATGAAGAAGGATGATGGGAGTGAACGCAATTGGTAGGCAGACCCTGCACTGTTTGTTTCATCGAGCAGGATGGGAAAAGTGAGTCCATATTCGTCAATGAAAGGGCCAATATTGGAGAAAGTGTCCTGATGGGTCATGTTAACAGCAAGGACGATGAAACCCTCATCCTTGTACTCATTATAGACTTTTTCGATGGCAGGCATCTCTGCGCGACAGGGTGGACACCAGGTTGCCCATAAGTTGACCAGTACGGCTTGTCCGCGCAGGTTGGAGAGTTTTATGGTGCCGCCATCGATTGTTTTTAGCTCAAAATCGGGGGCAAGGAATCCCTTTTGCGGCGCGGGGATCTGGCCGGATGTGGATATCCCTGATTTGTCGGCGCTGATGAATATCCATGCGAGGCCGAGTATGAGGATAAGGGTGTAAGTGATTCGACGTTGAGTTGTGTTCATGCGTTTATATGGATTGTTGTTTCCCTTGTTTTCTTACGCTATAAGGACAGAATTAAACTCTCTCTCAAATGGAAATCGGCTTGTTGACCCGGATGGGCGAGCGCCCAATAGGTTTCGTTTCCATCCAGGGTTTGGATGATCGCTGTGATACCGGCCTGTACGATCTGTTGAGGCTGTACAATTGGACTTAAATTCATCGAAATATCAAGGGACAGTTTGTCGTCCGTTGTTCCGAACACGAATGGGGGTCGCGTAAACGCGGTTTCCTCCCGAAAACCGACTCTGCGATACGCATCCATGATATAGATGTTCCAATCGCCGGATGGGGACATGTTGAATTCCCAATACCCCGGTTGGTTGGGGATGGCAAGAAAGAATTCGAAACAGGTCGCTTCCCATAGTTTGTCTGTACGGGATGGGGAAGGTGACTTTGCAGGGAGAAGGATTTGGCCGGTGTCGCCGTCCACTTCATAACGGAGGAAAAGTTTATTCTCCGCTCGTGTGATCTCGCCAGTGATCTTAATATTGGGTTTTGCCTTTGATGGGAATGGAATGAGTTTAAATTCCCGCACTTGTTTGCCTGCCTAGTCTGCCATTTCAACCACTTTGCCGATGATGTTGCGGATATCCGTTTCGTGGGACTCGATGGATTCGGTCAACCTGAATTGGACGAGCGCGCGATGCAGGTTGTGTTCGGGGTGTTTGACTTTGAAATAAACATCCCCGGCGAGATAATCGGCGAAGAAACGGATGCCAAGTTCGAAGGCAAGGAGTCGAATGGAGTCGAACAGATACTCGTAGTCGGACGCTGTCAGGAAATTGCGAGCCTGGGTGAGATATCCTTCCAGGATCGCCGCGCCAATTTTCGGGTCGAAATGAACCGCTTCCCAGTCCTCTGCATCCTCTCCAAGCGGGTTGCATCCCGAACGCATGCAGTCACCGATGTCGTAATGGATGAGTCCCGGCTTGACTGTGTCGAGGTCCACGAGGCTGATGGCGCGTCCGCTTGTCTCATCAATCATCACGTTGTTGACCTTGGGGTCGCCGTGCATCACGCGCAGTTGCAGTTTACCCTGCTCGCGTGCGTGTTCAAGGGTGTGGGCAAAACGGCGTCTTTGTTCAACGAAATTGATGCAGTACTTGACCTCCGCGGTTTTCTTGAAAGCGTTTTGTGAAGAGGCGTGATCGAACTGTCTCAGATAGCGCGGCGTGATGTGAAAGCCTTCAAGTGTGTCTGCGAGTTGATCAACGGAAAGGTCGCTGATCAAATATTGGAACGTACCGAGTGCGTGTCCCACTTCGCGCGCGTGGTTGACATCTGTGATTGACTCAAAGGATTGCGCGCCTTTTACGTAACCGATGGCGCGCCAGAAATCGCCGTTCATGTCGAGATAATAATCCCGTCCATCACGTGCATTCAAAACGCGCGGCATTTCCCAAAATAAGCCTTCATCACTTGCGCGCTTGCGCATATGATCTGTAAAAATGCGCATGTTCTGCATGATGAGCTGCGGCTGTTTGAATACATGTGTATTGATGCGTTGAAGTATGAAGTGTCGCTCTGTGGTTGCATCGGTGGTGACAAGATAGGTGTCGTTGATGTTGCCATTCCCAAATTCCCTTATGTCCAGGATCGACCCCTCGGAATAAAATTCATGTGCTATCGAAAAGTGACGCAAGTACGTTCTCCAAAATGTGATGCTTTGATTATATCCCCGAATACCGATGGTAAAATGGGGTATCTCAGATAAACAGGTTACAGGACATGACAGACGACCTTCAAACCCGTGCCATCAATGCACTTCGCTTCCTTTCAGCCGACGCCGTCCAGCAGGCAAACTCGGGTCACCCGGGACTTCCAATGGGTGCCGCCGCAATGGCTTTTACCTTGTGGACGCGTCACTTGCGCCATAATCCCCGTAACCCAAAGTGGATGGGACGCGACCGTTTCATCCTTTCGGGCGGGCATGGATCGATGCTGCTTTACTCTTTGCTCCATCTGACGGGGTACGAGGTGAGCCTCGACGAGTTAAAAAACTTCCGTCAGTGGGGAAGTATTACACCCGGTCACCCCGAATATGGACTCACCCCCGGTGTTGAGATGACAACGGGTCCGCTTGGGCAGGGATTTGCCACCGGCGTGGGTATGGCGATTGCGCAGGCGCATCTTGCCGCAGTTTTCAACAAGCCTGGGCATGAACTCATCCAATCGTATATCTATGCCATCGTCACTGATGGTGACTTGATGGAAGGCGTTGCATCCGAAGCCGCGTCCATGGCGGGACATTTACAACTGGGTCACATTATTTATCTCTACGACGATAATCACATCTCGATTGATGGCTCCACCGATCTAGCGTTCACTGAGAACCGTGCTTTACGTTTTGAAGCCTATGGCTGGCATGTTCAAAAAGTGAATGATGGCAACGACGTGGAAATGATCGATAAAGCCATTATGAATGCCAAGGCCGACCCGCGCCCGTCCATCATTATGTGCCGGACCACAATTGGATTCGGCTCGCCAAAGCGACAGGGAACTTCCAAGGCGCACGGGGAACCGCTTGGTGACGAGGAACTCAACGCCGCAAAAGAAAATCTTGGCTGGCCAACTGAGCCGCGTTTCTACGTTCCCGAAGATGTCCTGACATTTTTTCGTATAGCCGTTGACCGGGGACGCGAACGCGAATTTGATTGGAAGATGAAGTTCGAGGCATACGACCGTTTGTACCCGAATTTGGGCGCGGAGTTATCCCGTCGTATTGCGGGGGTACTTCCCGAAGATTGGGATGCTGAATTACCAACGTTCCCTGCTGATGCCAAAGGTCTGGCAACGCGTGCTTCTTCCGGCAAGATCATCAACGCGCTGGCTCCGATCCTTCTCGAGCTGATTGGCGGCTCCGCGGATCTGGCTCCTTCAAACAATACCAAAATTGATGGCAGTCCTGCCTTCCAAAAAGAATCGCGCGATGGGCGTAACTTCCACTTTGGTGTGCGTGAACACGCCATGGGCGCGGTCTTGAACGGAATGAATTTATACGGCGGCGTCATTTCCTACGGCGGCACGTTCCTGATCTTCTCTGATTACATGAAGCCCGCGATTCGCATCGCGGCGATTTCGCACATTCCATCCATTTTTATCTTCACACATGACTCTGTTGGGCTTGGCGAAGATGGCCCTACCCACCAGCCAATTGAGCAACTTGCCGCGTTGCGTGCCACGCCAAATCTGGTTGTCATCCGCCCTGCGGATGCAAACGAAGTTCGTGAAGCGTGGAAGGTGGCGATCACTCGAAGAAATGGCCCAACTGTACTGGTATTAACCAGGCAAAATGTTCCAACGCTTGCCTCGAATGAAGCAAAGGGTCTTGCTCGTGGCGCGTATGTACTGAAGGACTTTGGCACTCCCGAAGTTATTTTGATGGCGTCAGGTTCAGAAGTAAGTTTGATTTTAGATGCGGCGCAAAAATTGCATGAGGAAGGCAAAGGCGTGCGTGTGGTCTCCTTCCCGAGTTGGGAATTGTTCGAGAAACAGGATGAGGCTTACAGGGAATCGGTATTGCCGAAGAACATCATGGCGCGGCTCGCTGTCGAAGCCGGAGCAAGCCTGGGCTGGGAGCGATACGCTAAGTCCGTCATCGGCATTGACCACTACGGCGCGTCGGCTCCATATAAAGTCATCTTTGAGAAGTTCGGATTTACAGTTGAGAATGTAGCTGCAAGGGCGAAAGAGCTGTTGAAATAATCCGGGCATTACATTTCATTCTGAGTGCTGGAGGCGCGAAGAATTTCTGGTCTGCGGAGACTCTTTTTCGCCAAGCGGCTTGGAGTGACATAAAGGAAAATAATGAAAGTTGCTATTGGTTTTGATCACGCGGGTTTTCCATTAAAACAGATTACTCTTGATGCTGTCCGTAATGCAGGACACGAACCCATTGACCTCGGCACACATTCCGCCGACCCCGTTGATTTTCCTGACTTCTCGGAAAAAGTGGGGCGTGCCATTCAAAGCGGGGAAGCCGAGCGGGGAATTTTGGTCTGCGGTTCGGGAGTCGGCGCGTGCATCGCCGCGAACAAAATGAAAGGCGTGTACGCCTCCATTTGCCATGATACCTATTCTGCCGCGCAGGGAGTATTACATGACGACATGAATGTCCTTTGCCTCGGCGGTCGCGTGATTGGATCTGAACTCGCGGTCGTTTTGATCGAGGCGTTTTTGAGCGCGGAATATCAAGGGAATAAAACGGGTGGTGAGAGGTTGGCGAGACGCGTTGGGAAGATACATAAGTTGGAAGCAGGAGAATAAAATAAAGATATCAAGATGGTGCCGGTGGTCGAGTAACCGAAGACGCATCGAGACCACTGCTACCCGAGAAAAAACCGCCTGAAATTTGTGGTCTCAATACGTTCCTCACTTTGCTCGGAACTACTTGACCATCGAAACATAGAGGAAACAGCATGTCAGACTCAATCAAGAAATTAACAGCTTTAGGTCAATCCCTCTGGTACGACAATATCCAGCGCAAACTGTTGGAGAACGGCGATCTCAGAGCCATGATCGAACGCGGCGACATTCGCGGCGTCACGTCCAACCCGTCCATTTTCAATGCGGCGATCGCAAAGTCGAACGATTACGACTCTGCACTTGTGCCGCTTGCCTGGGCAGGTTGGGACGCGGAGAAGATCTTCTGGCAGCTTGCCATTGAAGATATCAAAGCCGCCTGTGACGCGTTCCAGCCGCTGTACGAAGAGACCAATGGCGGTGATGGGTACGTCAGCCTGGAGGTCAGTCCGTATCTTGCACATGAGACCGAAGCGACTATTGCTCAAGCCGAACAACTCTGGGCGCGTGTTCACCGCTCGAATCTCATGGTGAAAATTCCCGCCACCAAAGCGGGCATCCCTGCCATTCGCAAGGCGATTTCCGCGGGCGTGAACGTCAACGTCACGCTGATCTTCTCGCTCGCGCGTTATGCCGAAGTGATGGATGCCTATCTCAGCGGTCTCGAGGATCGCGCCACTGCGGGACATCCCATTGACCATATTGCATCGGTCGCCTCATTCTTCGTTTCGCGCGTTGATACCAAAATAGACCCGAAACTTCCCGCAGGATCGCCTCTCAGAGGCAAAGCGGCCATTGCCAACGCCAAACTCGCCTACGACCTCTATCACCAAACCTTTGCGGGGCGGCGTTGGGAGAATCTCAAAGTCAGAGGCGCACACGTTCAACGTCCGTTATGGGCGAGCACCAGCACCAAAAACCCCGATTATCCCGATACGATCTACGTTGATAACCTCATCGGCCCCGAAACCGTCAACACTGTTCCACCCGCTACGCTCGACGCTTTCAGGGATCACGGCAAAGCCGAGATGACCCTCATGCGCGACCTCAACGACGCGCAGACAGCTGTCTCCCAACTCGAAGCCGCGGGCATTTCGATGGCTGTTGTGACTCAGGAACTGGAGGACGAGGGAGTCAAAGCTTTTGCGGACGCCTTCACACAACTGCTTGAAACAATCGAAACGAGAAGGAAGAACGCCGTCTCTGCCCTTGGACATTTGGCTGATTCCGTTTCCAAAAGGATTGCCCAACTCGAAGCGGACTCCGTTCCCGCCCGCCTCTGGAAGCATGACCCTGCACTCTGGGCTGACGATGATGACCCTGTCGGCCAACATGAAGTCACCATCCGCATGGGCTGGCTGGACTCAACTGGCAAGGCTCGCAGGAAATTGAAAGAATATGAATCGTTTGCCAAGGAGATTCGAAAGGAAAAAATTGATCGTGTGCTGGTTCTGGGCATGGGCGGCTCATCCCTCACTGCTGAAGTGTTCAGTTCACTGCTTGCCGCCGCAAGGATTGACGCCCCGCTCTCCCTCGCAATTCTCGATTCAACCGACCCGGCGCAAGTGGCACTTGCCGCAAAGGATTATCCGCCCGATAAAAGTTTGTATGTCGTTGCCAGTAAATCCGGCGGTACTGCTGAAGTCATGGCGGCATTCAATTATTTCTGGAAACTCAGCAAGAAGGATGGTTCGCGCTTCATCGCAACGACTGACCCCGGTACAGTGCTTGAAGCTTTGGCAAGGAAACGTGGCTTTAGAAAGATATTCTCTGCCGATGAATTCGTCGGTGGGCGTTATTCCGCGTTGACCGACTTCGGCCTTGTCCCTGCCGCGTTGCTTGGCATGGACTTGAACCTCCTGCTCGATAAAGCCGACTGGATGCGCGCCCAATGTATGGAACATGTCCCTGCGGCGCGTAACCCGGGTCTGGCGCTGGGAGCCGTCATTGGTGAATCCGCTTTGAGGGGACGTGACAAACTCACGGTTGTGGCTGATGCGCCTTTGTCCGCATTTGCAGGCTGGATCGAACAGATTATTGCAGAGTCCAGTGGCAAAGGCGGCAAGGGAATCCTGCCTGTGCCTTTGGAACCATTGGGCGATGTGAAGTCATATGGCAAGGATCGCCTATTTGTATATCTACGTCAGATGGGCGAGTTCGATGATGCGATGAAAAAGTTGCGTGGGGCGGGCCATCCAGTGATTGAGTTTACGATACCGAATGTATATGACATTGGCGCGGAAATGTTCCGCTGGGAGATCGCAACTGTGGTGGCGTGTTCGATCTTGGGCGTGAATGCGTTTGACCAGCCAAATGTGGAAGCGAGCAAGAAGATCACGAA
The DNA here is from genome assembly GCA_035466615.1 of Anaerolineales bacterium. Taxonomy (GTDB): domain Bacteria; phylum Chloroflexota; class Anaerolineae; order Anaerolineales; family Villigracilaceae; genus Defluviilinea. Next base: position 10,993 of record DATIUT010000092.1, read on the forward strand.
GGCGAAGATCGCCGATTATCAGAAGAAAGGCAAGTTGAAGGAAGGCAAACCTGCCTGGAAAAAGGATGGCGTGCTTGTATATGCGCCGACAACCGCGACGGGTGCGTCGCTTAAATCGGTGGTGAGCGGATTTTTGAAAAAGGCAAAAGCGGGTGGTTATGTTGCCGTCAACGCCTATCTGCCGCGTAATAACGAGATGATCAACGCGTTACAGAAGATGCGAATTGCGATTCACGCCAAGACAGGCAATGCTGTAACAGCTGGATTCGGTCCACGCTTCCAACATTCAACTGGTCAGTTCCACAAAGGCGGACCGAAGAACGCGCTGTTCCTTGTGGTTACCGCCGAACCTGAAAAGGACATGGACATCCCGACCGAAGGTCTGACGTTCGGCACGCTTGTCCGTGCGCAGGCATTGGGCGATTACGAAGCCTTGATCGAAGCCAGGCGAAAGGTGCTTCGCGTCCATTTGCCTTCGGTTGCGTCTGTCACGGACTTGGTGAAGGCCCTGGAATAGTAAAGCGAATGGACGATCAGCCCGCTGGTCGCGACCAGCGGGCTGATTTGTTAATCCAATTTTCACCTGTCGGATTTACACTTATCTGCGAAAGGAAATTAAAATGTTTGATGTTGGTGTTCCCGAGTTGTTAATTGTTCTTGTGATCGTAGTGCTGGTCTTTGGTCCTGGACGCATTGCGAAGGCGATGGGGGAAATCGGGAAAGGAATCCATTCATTTAGAGATTCGTTGTCATCGGAGGAAAAATCTGATTCCGTATCGGATATGAATACATCTCCAAAATAAATTCTGTTTGTTCTAGTGGGCGGAACATTAAATGTTCGATTTTCAACTCGTGAATAAGAGAGAATACATGAGAATTGACGCCAAAACGCGGACAATCTTCACTTTTTGAATCCATGTGCTATCATCATAATCGTGGCTACATCAAATAAAAAGGAACCAACTTCCAATGAAAAATAAAACCATACCTGTTTTACTTAGCCTGATCTTTCTCCTTTCGGCTTGTGCATCCCCTGCCAGGCCGGCGACTTTGAAGATCGCTGTTCTGCCGATCATTGATACGCTCCCGATGTACGTGGCGCAACAGGAGGGTCTGTTCGCGAAGCATGGCGTCACCGTGGAATTTGTGCCGGTGGCATCTGCGCCTGAGCGTGACCAAATCCTTGCCGCCAGGCAGGCGGACGGCACGATCAACGAGACTCTGGCAGTGATGGCGTTCAACAAAGAGACTGTGCAAATGCAGGTTGTCCGCTATGCGTTGCGCCCCACTGAAGGACATGGTCATTTCTTTATCATCGCTTCGGGTCAGAGTGGTATCACGTCTGTGGATGGACTCAAAGGCGTTGAGATTGGCGTCTCTCAGGGAACTGTGATCGAATATGTCACCGAGCGCCTCCTGCAATCCGCGGGCTTTAGCGCGGATGAGATCAAGACCATTGCCGTGCCGAAGATTCCCGATCGCATGGCTTTGCTTGCCTCGGGCGAGTTGAAGGCTGGTGTCATGCCTGACCCACTCGCTTCGCTTGTCGTGGGACAGGGCGGTGTCATTGTGGCGGATGATTCGAATTATCCCGAATATGGTTTCAGTGTCATTTCCTTCCGCAAGGCGGTCATTGACGAGAACTCGCAAGCGGTCGAGGCTTTTCTTGCCGCCATCGAAGAAGCCACGACGCTGGTCAACGCGGAACCCGCGAAATATAAAAATGTTCTGAGTGAACAGAACCTTGTCCCACCGCCACTGCTGGATGTCTATCAGCCGCCGGTCTTTCCCGCCGCGGGTGTGCCCAGCGAAGCCGAATGGATGGATGCATTGGATTGGTTGAAGGAAAAAGGAATGCTGGATGTGGATGTCTCGTATGCGGACTCCGTCAATGCCTCACTTCTTCCTTAGCCGATAATTGATTCTTTTTCGTGGGCTTTTTCCTGCCCCATTCAGTTACACCACCCTGAACGATAGCAAAGGTCTCTGAGATAATCGTTGAGATTGCTTGCTTCGTTCAGAATGAAAATCAGCAATGATCCATATCCGTTCGATTGATTTTGCCTATTCCAACTTCTCGCCGCTCTTCGAGAACTTCTCGCTTGAAATCTCCCGCGGCGAGACTTGGGCGATTCTCGGTCCATCGGGTTGCGGCAAAACGACATTGTTATATCTTCTTGCGGGATTGCGTTTTCCGTCGCGCGGAAAAGTTGAAATAGACGGCGAGCGACTCGTCCGCCCGCGCCCGCAGAGCGGATTGATCTTGCAGGATTACGGATTACTTCCTTGGTCAACGGTGCGAGAAAACGTGGAGTTGGGGCTTCGCGTACGGAAGTTTTATCGGGCAGATGGCACACATGCGCCGGTCGACTTTCAGCCTGGAAACAGTGTGGCGTACTGGCTGGAACGTTTGGGCATCAACGATGTAGCTGATAAATATCCCTCCCAGATCTCGGGCGGACAACGCCAGCGCACGGCTATTGCGCGGACACTTGCCCTCGAACCCGACCTCCTGCTCATGGACGAGCCTTTCTCCTCGCTGGACGCGGTTACGCGTGAAGACCTGCAAAACCTGACCCTTTCTCTTTGTGCAGAAAAGAAACTAACACTGGTCGTTGTCACACATTCGATTGAAGAAGCTCTTGTGTTAGGGAAAAGGATTCTTCTGCTCGATACCACACAGGTCTTTGAGAATCCAACTGCAGGGACGCAAGGTCACAGGGAAAGTAAAAACTATCAGGAATTATGCAACCTGTTGCGAAGGGAGATGCAACGTGAAGCGGCGTGACGTTCTGTTGGCAGCAATAACTTTGCTGGTCGCGTGGCAGGCGGCGGCAATGATTGTCAATTTGCCCATTTTGCCGCAACCGCTCGAAGTGTTGCGTGTGTTCTTCCGCGAATTGCGCAGGGATATGTTGATCCATTTTGCGGTCAGCCTGTGGCGTGTCACTGCGGGAATGATGCTGTCAGTGGCGGCGGCGGCTCCTGCGGGGCTGGCAATTGGCGGGTCCAGAAGTTTGAACCGTTTCTTTTCCCCGTTCATCTATTTGTTGTATCCAATCCCCAAAGTTGTCCTGGTGCCCGTTGTCATCCTGTTTTTGGGAATCGGCGATGTGGCGAAAATTGCCATCCTGTTTTTGATCCTGTTCTTTCAGATACTGGTGCTTGTCCGCGACCAGGCGTCAGGGCTTGCTCCACAGTTGATCCAGAGTCTGCGCAGTCTTGGCGCGGGTCGGCGTGCCTTGTTCCGATTCGTGTATCTGCCCGCCAGCCTGCCCGCCATATTGACTGCACTGCGCCAATCCATTGGGACAGCTGTGGCCGTGTTGTACATTACGGAGCTGTCCGCCACGAAATATGGGCTTGGATATTACATTTACTATAAGGGGAGCACGCTGCTGGATTACCCTGCCATGTATGCAGGCGTGGTTGCCATGAGCCTGCTTGGGCTTGGCATGTATTTCAGCGTGGATTGGTTGGAACGAAAATGGTGCAAGTGGAAGTTCGTTAACTGAACAACAGTCCCAGCCAGAACGATAAACCAAAAGCCAGCGCGGTCTGTCCCGTTTTTGCGAGGGCGGCGTTTAGCGGACGTCCTTTTTGAGTCAACACAATCTTTGTGGCTTGAATTGCGATGGGCAACGACAGCCACGCCAGCAATGCTGACCAGGGAATCATGCCAATCCACGCGACCGGGATCAAAATCAGGTACGCGACAATCATGCAGGTCAAATATTGTACCTTGGTGCCTCGTTCACCCAGCCTCACCGCCATTGTATGCTTGCCAGCCTTGCGATCATTTTCAAGATCACGCAAATTGTTCACCACCAAAATTGCTGTGACGATCAAACCGGGCGGGGTCGTCATCCACCAAACGGCGGGCGGGATAAATCCTGATTGAATGTAATATGTCCCTGCCACGGAGGCGAGACCGAAGAAGATGAAAACAAAAATATCGCCCAATCCATGATAGCCAATGGGAAATGGTCCGCCCGTATAAGCGATGGCTGAAATGATTGCCGCAATGCCGATAATGACAATGACCCAACCCCCGAGCCACGCAAGATACAATCCGAGCAGTGCGGCCAATCCAAACACAACAACCATTCCAACTTTCACTTGTTTTGGAGTTAACAGCCCCGCTTGTGTGACTCGAGTGGGTCCCAGGCGTTCCGCCGTATCGGTGCCGCGCTCGAAATCGAAAACATCATTGGCAAGATTGCTTCCGATCTGCAAAAGCAACGCCGTCAACAGGCAGACCAGCACTGCATCGAAACGAAAATATCCATCGTGCCACGACAATGCGGCGCCCATCACCACCCCGGCCGCGGCGGCGGGCAACGTGCGCGGACGGATCGCCAGCATCCATGTATTCCAATTAAAACTGCTCTGCCCAGCCAATTTCTTCTCCATCGTTCAATTCGTGGCAGTATAACTTATAATTGCCGAATTCAAACAAGGAGATTTCATGGCACAATTGACAGGCAATGAGCGCGCGAAATATGTCCAGGACATGTTCACGCGCATTGCCAAACGATATGACCTCATGAACAGGCTCATGACGGGAGGACAGGACATCCGCTGGAGGAAGCAAGTCATCGAACTGGCGCGAATCAACAACCGCGCCTCTTTACTGGACCTCGGAACTGGTACAGGCGATCTGGCGCGTGAGGCGCTCTTGCAGTTTCCTCAAGCCAAAGTCATCGCCGCAGATTTCACCCTCGAAATGATGCGCGCAGGACAAAAGGCCGGCCCGCTCAACTTCTCCGCCGCCGACGCGCTTCGACTGCCTTTTAATGATTCTTCCTTCGATGCCGTCGTCTCTGGCTTTCTCATGCGGAATGTCATTGATCTGCAAAAAGCATTGGAGGAACAATATCGCATACTGAAGGATGGAGGACGTATTGCCATATTGGATACGACCCGCCCCCAAAAAAGTATCCTTTCCCCGTTTATTTCTTTTCATCTGCACTTCATCATACCTTCACTTGGCGGACTCCTGACCGGATCAAAAGACGCCTATCGCTATCTGCCCGAAACCACGGAGGGCTTCGTCACTGCTGAGAACATGGCAGTGCGCATGGCAAAGGCCGGCTTCCAAAAGATCGGTTTTCAGAGGTTTATGTTTGGAATGATAGCCATCCATTGGGGGGAACGGTAAAAAAATCTATAGTTACAAGAGGGGCAATGCAATAAGAAATTTATCCCAACTCAAATGTGCAACCTGCCGCGGCGGCGGGCTAAAATTGACTGAAATTGATGGTGGCGAATTACCGGAATTAGCAGGTGTAGGGATGGTTGTTATTAATGGGGAGGATAACTTCTTTAATACAAACTGACAAAAGGACAGGCCTTCCTGGAGGTGCTCCCAAAATGTTCAAGTTGGAGAAATGTGAAAATATTCTGGGAAACTGCGAGAACCCTCAATCTACATATGCTGATGATTAAGAGCCTCGATATTTGCCTGGTCAGTATCAATTCTGGGTCTGGGGAAGTATTGCTTTTTGTGGCAGGGCTTGGGGAATCCCCGTTTTGATTATTGTTGCGGGAGCATAACTGTCGTCAGTCATTTGCCTTGCCATCAATTCAATAAAGGCGGTCACAATATTGGCGTCCCATTGTTTATTTTGCCCATCCAGCAGAATTTGGAGCGCCTGCTTTGGAGACAAGGCCTTCCTATAAGGGCGGTCGGAGATCATGGCGTCGAAACTATCTGCAACAGCGATTACACGCGACCCAAAGGGGATCTCGTACCCCTTTAGCCGGGCAGGGTAGCCCTGGCCATCCCATCTTTCATGGTGATGCCTGATCATCAAAGCCCCGCGGGAAAAATCCTTGTATTTGGCGATCAAATTCGCGCCCTTTCCTGGATGGGTTTGCATGATCGACATTTCCTCGGGCGTAAGTTTGCCTGGTTTCATCAGGATATCACCAGAAATACCGATCTTGCCGATATCATGCAACCGGGCCGCAGTTTCGATGAGCACAGTCTCCTGTCCATAGACCTTCAACTCGAGCAATATTTGATGTGCGAGATCAGCCACGCGCTTGGAATGACCTCCTGTGTAAATATCCCGCAGATCAACAGTATCAGCCATATCCTCAAGAAGGTTCAGGGTTTCATATCTAACTTCCTTTAGGTTCTTGAAGGTAAAGTGGATGGTTGTTATGGGGATAACCAGTAATGGTAATGTCCAGATACTCTCATCGATTGCCATTGTGCCCAGTATGGCGATCAATAATTGTATTCCTTCAATCACAATTCCTTCATGAAGGGTGGTTTTCAGGGTTTGGAGAAAAGGTTCCCCGAGAACGAATGAATTGGAAAGCGAGAAGATCGTAAAATCGGTGACCAGGAAGGTGAGTGCAATTGCCGCCAGCAGGATGAATCTGGTCAAACTCAAGTCCAGGCCGGGGATGGCCAGATGATTTATTTGGTGCCCCAAAAAGGCTATGACCATCCATTGGCCAACTGCAGTGGCGATATCTCTGGGTAGCAGTCCTTGTTCGGTACGCATCCACAAATTGGATATCAGCAGACTGACGCCCGCCACGCCTATGGCAAGTGGGGCGGGCAGGAGCGCCACTCCCAGGTAGATTGGCAGGCTCATCATAGACACCTTTGTTCCGCGCCCCAAATGGATGGGGTATTTTTCCGCAAGAATTCCTCCTGCGGCAAACACAACCGCGAGCAGGAACTGAACAGGTTCCACAATGTTCCATGAGGTTTCTGTAATGGAAAATACCAGGGTTGACGACCCTGCCAAACCTAAAAGCGTGGCAATTATTCGCTCACGCAAAACTATCCCGGATTGCTGATTCATACCTTACCGTGTGCTCTCCAATTTTGCCAGACCAAGAAATATGTCTCCTTCAGGAGGAATCTCTCCCAAAATAACTGTAACTATGGCTTGCTGACCGTGACGACTACATATTGTCCGGTATAACCTGATGCGGATTTGGCAGTGAGGCTGTTTAACTTCACGGTGGCAACCATGGGAACGCTGCCGGTCTTTTGGGTTGTCACAAGCGATTCAACTTTATATGTATTTGCAACGCTATCCTGATACACTTTATAAACTTCCCTTGTGCCCAGCCCGCCAGCAGTGTAGACAACTTTTGTGACTGTAACACCGGGCGGAACATGCAAAACATAGGTGACGTTCCTGATGTTGGCCTCATCTGTGCTGATACCTAATGTGACGGTGAGCTTATCGCCATTCGATAAGCTAAAAATTGGATCAGTGCGACATTTGACCAATCGGGCAGACGCGCTCATGTTTGGAAGGGCTATCACAAGCATGGTCATGAGCAGGATGAAGAGGCGGGTTAGAAGGCTTTTTTTATTCATTTTTTCTCTTTCAGGATGAAAAAACTGGATACTTTTTAGCATTATGCACCAAATTTTGCAGAAGTGGAATACGTAGATATACTGAATATCTTTGTAAAGTGATTTACAGATTTGTAAGGTTTGTCATAAAAAGGACCTCCTGAAAAAGATTCTCCAAAGTTATCCGGATAAAACACATGCTTGTTACCCATCCATCGGCAGGATTCCCTGCATTATTGCATATCGAACAAGCTCAGCTTGATTTCGCAATCCCAGTTTTTTCATTAACTTGCTCCGATGTATTTCAACTGTGCGCGAACTGATAAATAATTTTTCCCCTATCTCAATGCTTGACCTGCCCTCGGCCACCATCTGGAAGATTTCTCTTTCGCGCGATGTAAGGGTCTTGTAGGGATCCGAATTGATTTCCTCAGTAATGAGATCCTGCCCACCCAGTCGTTCGGACAGTTGCCCGCTTAGATAACGTTCACCCCGCATGACCGTTTCGATGGCGTCCATCAACTCGCCCGGGCCGGTGTCTTTGAGAATGTACCCGTCTGCACCCGCCTGCAGGGAATTTATAACATAGGGTGCGGCACTCTGCATCGAGAAAACGATCGCATGTGTGGTAGGTGACAATTTCTTTATGCGCGGAAGGATTTCAAGTCCATTTAGATTGGGCATCATCAGGTCCATGATAAGAATATCGGGTTTTGTCAATTCGATTTTTGGAATCGCTTCGAGTCCGTCACTGGCTTCGCCGACGATCTGGAAATCAGGCGCGCCGGCCAGTAGATTCCGCAATCCATGACGGATCATGGGATGATCATCCACCAGAAAGACCGTTACGGTCACTTTTTCTCCTTTCAAGTGGTTTGTTCGTTAAGGGAAGTGCCGCCAGGACTTGTGTACCCTGGTTGATATAGGAATTGACTGCCAGATAGCCTCCCACCAAATCGGCCCGCTCTCGCATCCCACCCAGCCCGGTGGTCGGCTTTCCCAATCCCCCGGATGCATCAAACCCTTTGCCGTAATCTAGCACTTCCACCCAGAGGGTGTTATTTTGTAATGCAAGCCCTATAAAAACATCCCTGACCTGGGCATAGCGCGCTACATTTGTGAGGGCTTCCTGAATGATACGATATGCAACTGTTTCAATTTCCGCTGGTAATCGTGACAAGACTTCATCACTTTGAAAATGAACTTTAATATCAGTCTGGCTTGTATAACGTTCAAAATGCCACTTCAGTGTTGGTATTAGCCCAAGATCATCCAGCATACTCGGCCTCAAATTGAGGGACATCTCGCGAACCTTCTCAATAATATCCCTGACGAACAACTGGGTATCCTCCAATTCCTGTCTTTGGGCGTCACTTGCCTTATTTTTTAATGATTCCAGCATGAACTGCAAACCCGTTAAAGCCTGACCAAGATGGTCGTGTAATTCCCGCGCTATGTGTCTTCGCTCTGATTCCTGTATATCCACCAACCCTTTTGCAAGCTCTCTTTGCCGTTCCCTTCCCTTTCGAACCTGTTCGAACATGCTGGCATTGGAAACAGCGATCGTAACATGATTGGCCAACCCCTTGAGCAAATCCAACTCATCTGGCGAAAAATAGCGTATGTCATCTTTTGAGCCGCATATCAGGAGTCCGATAACGCCCTGGTTGCGGACAAGAGGGGCAAAAGCCAAAGAACGTATTTTAAATAGTCGAAGAACGTGCCTAAATGGCAAATCCCTGCGCACCCTCACATCCGGTATGCAAAAACCTGACTTATCATCAGGCAGAAATGCTTGAAGAGTATCACGATCAAATGTGATGTTGGCTGGATCCGGGGTTGTCTGGGAATTTCCCAAATTAACCTTTCTTGCCATGTCTCTAAATAGATTCGTCTTGGGGTCATAAAGAAAAATCATCGTAACTGATGTGTTGAACACCTGATTGGTAACCGTGCACACGATATCCAGAACCACATTAAAATCAAGGCGGGAATTTAATTGTTCAGCCACCTTTACAAGGGCCTCAGCGCGGCTTGTCTGCTGTTTGAGTTGGTTGATTGTTTTGCGTCGCGAAGTAATATCCCGAAAGGCGAGGACCAATCCCTGTAGATTGTTTTCCTGGTCGATAATCGGGTTGAAGTTTATTTCCAATGGTATGTCACTGCCATCGTTTGAAATCAGTAAAGCCTCAATTTCATCGCCGCTTCTGTTTTTCCCTCTCACATCAAAAATTTCGCTGGAAAGATCAAGTAATTCTCCGCTCGCTTCATTCCTTAAGGGTAATATCTCAAATAACTTCCGGCCGATGGCATCTGCCTCTTTCCAGCCGGATATTGCCTCTGCTTTGGAGTTGACGAACCGAACAGAGCCTGCTTTGTCGACCGCGATGACTCCATCATCTATGCTCATGAGAACGCCATTCAACCATTGCCTGCTTTCCTGCAACTGGCTCTCCAGCCTGTGTCTTGTTAATGCGATCTCAATCGTGGCAAAAAGCTGTGAATCATCGTAGGGCTTGATGATATAACCGAAAGGGCCAGTCGAACTTGCCCGTCGTATGGTGGTTTGACTGGCGTGTGTAGTGATATAGATAATGGGTATATTGCTCTGCGCATGAATGAACCTCCCTTCTTTTATTCCATCGCTGCCAGACCGGTGCTTTGTGCTGATCAGGATTAAATCAGGTTTTAGTTTATCAAATTGAGAGACCGCCTCTCCGCTGTCTGCGGCTGTTCCGACGATCTCATGTCCCAACTTTGATAACCGGGATTGGAGTTCCCGGATGGCGAGTGGGTCATCGTCTATGACCAAAATCCTTGCTGGAGGCATATAAAACCATGTCTTCTGCAATTTGCTGCCGGTAGTTTTCCTGGGCTTGGAAATTCCTTCTTGTGAATATCAAGAACAAATTACAGCCAACCGTCCTGCATCCCTATGATACCAAGAATTATTTGTTCATGCTCAAGCTGTCGATTTTGTTCCATTTCTGTAATAATCGGACCGGGATGCCATTGGAACGATTCGGATGAATTATGTATTGTTGATTCTAGGCACTCCCGAAAATAGCGGGCAGAACCTGGTGCCAAGCGATCTTCAGCATGCCTGAATATTTTGCCAGCCAAACCGGGATGCCTAAACTGGATGTGGGAATGGGGATGGCAGAACTGAAGTCCACACTGCGCCCATCGATCTGAAATTCATACCGCTTCTTTTTCTGGACATCCGGTTCTGCCGACAGGAATTCCCGAACTTTTTTCTTCTCTGACTCCTTCCACCATTGCGGTAAATCGGAAGTGGCCTTGAAACCCGTGATTGTCCCCAAATCTTGAAGCAACTGACTCTCATGCGGTTTGAGCGCATTGTATTTGGAGCGAAAGTACATCACATCAGGATCGATGTTCACAAGCGACTTCAGCCACAAGCGATGGATGCTTGTTCGAATGGCGTTCTGTGTGGATGGGTCGTTCGGGTTGTTTAACCAGACTGTCAGTGCCCTGTTGAGCCAGTAAGGCGATACATCAGGCCCAACACGGATGCCATCGCACAAACCAAGCGACGGGACAATGGGCGCGCCGCAGGCAAGGATGTACGCATCACCCGCGGCTTCGCGAATGATTTGCATGGCGTTTCGATACGCATCCTCGCGAGGGACATTCTTAAACCGCCTGCCAATTGATGGGCCGGCATAGAGAAAATCGAGTTTGAGATACCCATATCCCCAGCCGACAACTTTGCGGATCAATGTATCAAGCCAGTCCAAAACTTCGGGATGAGTAATGTCGAGCGCATAAGTTGTACCTGTCCAGTTCAAGCCCGCAGTGACGAGATTCCCGCGCTCGTCGCGTAGAATCCATTCCTGATGTTCACGGAAGATTTTCAGATTGGGGGTGACAATGAAAGGTGATAGCCAGATCCCTGCAACACGACCTGTGGCTTTGATCTTGTCTGCAAATGCCGCCATGCCCGACGGAAAATTTTTACCTGCTTCCCAATTCCCACTGTTGTCCTGCCAGCCATCGTCAATTTGGAAGACATCGAATGGGAGGTCGCCGAGTCCTTGCAGGGCTTTCGTGAGGATGGGTTCATTAATCCACTTAAAGAGGGAATACCACGAGCACCAGACGCGGGGAGGTTTGTCGAAGCGGGTTTTGCCGAATTTCATTTCGAGCAGGGATGCAAATTTAGCGAAGACTTCGTTCTCTTTTCCGCGAGCGATGAGCCAATCACCTTCCCGTTCGTCTTCGTAGAAACCTTTGAGTGTATGGTTATCGAGTTCGACGCGTCCACTGAGATCGAGCGCGCCAATGAGAAGGATATCGTCATCGCCAAATTCCACTGCGCCAACCCATGCGCTGACATGGTTGTTGTGAAACGCATACGCGGGGTCTTCATCTTTGGCGCGGAATTCAGGAGCGCGGATGGGGAGGGGCGGGTCTGATGGATCAAGCCACGTAGTGAGCGTCCAGGATTGCCAGCCGTGGCGGAAAAAGCGTTTCGGAGGCTGATGCAGGTTCAGGTCCACGCGGGAGGCGAGGAGTATTTGGTGAGTTGATCCGGAAAGGGTGTCGGTGTTCAATGGGAGAGTTGTCATGCATTGGATTATCCCGTAAGATAAATAAGAGCGCAAGCGTTGAATCTGAGCCATATGATTTTCTCATTATCGCTTGACCAAAGGTAAAAAGTAGACCCTTCTTTCACTACCGGACAATCTGAGAATTACGAGGGATAACCCCACAAACGAAACAGGGATGGGCAAGTCAAAATCTAACAGATGTTCCAAGAGCCGCAAGCCAAGCTGAAAGAGACTCAAGTCGCACCGGTCAGTGCGATGAATAAGGGGAAGGTGGTTGTTCTGCATTGCCTGGCCGCTTTGGCAGGGTTAAATCCTCCGGGTCTTTTGTAATAAAGGATGTCCGTGCCAAGGTTTTGGGAAGCATGAAGGGTATCCATGACCTGTCTGTGATGCGCCGCAGGCTTGCGCGGCTGCCCCATACGGAGCATAGGCGCAGGTGCAGGTGGTTTTGCCTGTGCTTTCGGAATATGTCGTGTGCGTGCGCGGGACGGGGTATTTGTACGAGCAGGAGAAATAGGGGATGAGTTTGTGATTTGAAATTACCTCCGGGTGCGAAAGCACTCGGAGGTTTTTATTTCCCAGCATTCGGCTTTTCCTATATTGCCTGCCATGCAGACAAACCCCTCTC
>DATIUT010000093.1:0-11988 GCA_035466615.1 Anaerolineales bacterium
GCTGTCGTGCAGAGACTCCGCTCGTACGATGGCCTCAGCCCCCAGTCACGCGCCGACGCGCTGAAAGGGTTGTGGAAACGCATCGGGGATACGTATCCAGACGCTCAGCAGAAACCGCAACAGAAGCCGCGCCCAACACCCCAACAAATTACCGAACCTGCCCCCCAACAAGAACAACCACGGCATGAATCACGTGAACCCAAACCGCGTCCGCCCGTCGCTAGATTCCCGCAGGGGGCACCACCGCGTTCGGAAACAGTGGCAGGTGCCAAGACCTCCGCCACGCCCGCCGCGCTCGATGCAAAGTTGACCGTCCTTCAAGGTGTGGGGCCGCGCAACGCCGAATCGCTTGCCAGACTCGGTTTGCATACGCTCGGCGATATGCTCTATTACTACCCGCGCCGCTACGACGATTACTCCCAACTCAAACCCATCAAGGACCTGTTTTACGGCGAGCAGGTAACGGTCATCGGCACGATCCAAAGCGTGCATTCACGCTCCATTCGCGGCGGCAAGGCTTCGATCATCGAAACCATCATCAGCGATGGCACGGGCGCGTTGCGCCTGAGTTACTTCAACCAGCCCTGGCTTGCGAATCGGTTCAAACAGGGCGATGCGATTTCCGTTTCAGGAAAGATCGATCAATACCTTGGACGGCTCGTGATGAACAGCCCCGATTGGGAACCAGTGGAAGTCGAGAACCTGCATACCAATCGCATCGTGCCCGTTTACTCGCTCACCGAACGCATCACTCAAAAATGGCTCCGCAACCAGATGAAGCAGGTCGTTGAGTATTGGGCGCCCGCGGTTGTGGATGCACTGCCTGAAAGCGTCCGCAATTCCGCACGCGTCATGCCGCTTGGCCAAGCGTTATTGCAGGTCCATTTTCCCGACTCACAGGATAAACTGAAAGCCGCGCGTGAGCGCCTCGCTTTCGACGAGATCTTCTACCTGCAAATGGGCGTGCTTCGCCAGAAACGCGACTGGAAATCTGTGGAAGCGCGGCGCTTCTCTGTCTCGGACGAGTGGCTGGGCACGCGCTTAACAAGCCTTCCCTTCACCCTGACATCCGCCCAGCAAAAAGCCATCTCAGACATTCGCGCCGACTTCGACTCCGGCAAACCCATGAATCGACTCCTTCAAGGTGACGTGGGTTCAGGCAAAACAGTTGTTGCCGCGCTAGCCGCTGGCATGATCACATCCAATGGCGCACAAGCCGCGATCATGGCACCGACTTCCATTTTGGCGGAACAGCATTATCGCAACTTCACAAAATTCTTTATGGAATCGGACAGCTTGCCGTCCAACTCGCAGGAGATCCAAACGATCCGTTTACTGGTTGGCGACACACCTGAAGCGGAAAAGGAAGAGATTCGCAACGGCCTCGCGAACAACACGATCAAGATCGTGATCGGCACACACGCGGTTATCGAACAGCCCGTGCAATTTGCCAATTTGCAGTTCATCGTCATCGACGAACAGCATCGCTTTGGCGTCGAACAACGCGCGGAACTGCGGAGCAAGGGCACGAATCCGCATCTGTTGGTGATGACCGCCACGCCCATTCCGCGTTCACTCGCCCTCACCCTATACGGCGACCTCGACCTCTCCATCATGGATGAGATGCCCGCAGGGCGGCAGTCCATCAACACGTTTGTGTTGCGCCCGCAGGAACGCGAGCGTGCATTTACTTTATTGCGCGGGCAGATCAAGGATGGCAAGCAGGCATTCATCATTTATCCGCTCATCGAAGAAAGCGACAAGATCGAAGCCCGCGCCGCCGTGGACGATTACGAGACTCTCTCGAAGGAAGTCTTTCCCAATTTGAAACTCGGCTTGCTGCATGGACGCATGCGCCCCGATGAAAAAGATGATGTCATGTTCAAGTTCCGCGACAGGAAATACGATATCCTCGTTTCGATGACCGTCGTCGAAGTGGGTGTGGATGTCCCGAATGCGACCGTCATGCTCGTCGAAGGCGCAGACCGATTTGGTCTCGCACAATTACACCAGTTGCGCGGTCGCGTCGGGCGCGGTGCGGATCAATCTTATTGTCTGTTGATCCCCACGCACGAAGACAAAACCGAAAACGAGCGTTTGCAGGCAATGGCTGAATTCAATGACGGTTTTGTGCTCGCCGAACGCGACCTGCAACAACGCGGTCCGGGTGAATTTTTGGGTACGCGTCAATCCGGTTATGCATCCAGCCTGCGCATGGCAAGCATCACAGATGTCAAGTTGATCGAAAAAGCGCGTTCACAGGCGCAAAACATATTCGAGAAAGATCCCGATCTATCTCAATCCGAACATACCCTGCTCACCGAAGCCCTTGGAAGGTTCTGGGGCGAGGGAAAAGGGGATGTGAGTTAAATTAACAACCCATCATTGCGAGGGTTGAGACGCGATAACGTCGAAATCCCAAAGCAATTTCCGTCATTGTATGGGATTGCTTTGGGAAGTTACGCCCTCTTGTATGACGAATGAGGAGAGTTTATGGTCCGTGCATTATTTCCGGGGACATTCGATCCCATCCACTACGGTCACATTGATATTGCGACCCGCGCCACGCGTCTCTTCGATGAAGTGGTGATGGCTGTTTACGACAAACCTTTAAAGTCATTGATGTTCTCTCCTGAAGAACGAATTACATTGGTCGAAGAGGCATTCAAGGACAGCCCGAAAGTCAAGGTCACCGGCTACAGCGGCTTAACCGTTGAATTCGCACGCAAGATCGAGGCACAGGTCATTGTGCGCGGTCTGCGCGTGTTCTCCGATTTTGAATTCGAGTTCCGCATGGCACTGGCAAACCACCGTCTTGCGGAGGATATCGAGATCGTGGCGCTCATCACTGCTGAGGAGCATACCTTCCTTTCATCAACCACCGTCCGTGAAATTGCCATGCTCAACGGGGATGTCTCCAGCATGGTGCCGCTGCATGTAGAAGAAGCCTTCAAGAAAAAGATCGTCGAACAAGGTGACCAGCACTCCTATCCCAATTCGCTTCGTGATTAATCTGTGCTAGAATTGCCGTTAATCATTCCTTCAAGTGAAGGAGACCCTTATGGACATCCTGCAACTCATCGACCGGCTTGAAGAACTCTTCAATGAGAGCAAGAGCATCCCCCTCACCCGTAACGTGATGGTGGATGAAGACCGCATGCTCGATATCATCGACCAGATGCGCATTGCCATCCCCGAAGAGGTGAAAAAGGCACAGCAACTGCTCGGTCAACGCGACCGTGTGCTTGCTCAGGCACAGGAAGAGGCAAACCGCACCCTCGAACTTGCCCGTCAGAAAGCCGATCAAATGGTGATGAAGGACATGGTCGCCCAGGAAGCCTCGCGCCGCGCTGAACAGATCATCGCACAGGCACGTAATGAGGCGGAAAATATCCGTTCGGACGCGGATGATTACGCGATGACCAGTCTCACACAACTCCAGGATGAACTGGAACGGATCTCGAACCAGGTCGCCAACGGCATCCGTCTCTTGAAGGACGAACTGGCAAGGAGAGAGTCCACATCCATTTCACAACCGTCGAATGAATAAATGTGACCGGCAATAAATGCGGAGCCTTCCATAAATTTGGAAGGCTCTTTTGTTCCCGTTTTATTCGATTGGAGAGTACAACCACAGATCAGGGCGGAGGCAGGGTGGACATTGACCAGCTTGTGGGATATTTCCAATGCAGGAGCAGGGTGACCCAGCCTCCACCGGAAATTCTGCCCCAAACGTTCGAGCCGGACGGATAATATTCAACGATTCGCGCGGATTCCCCCTCTGAAAATTCCTCGCCGGTTTCCTCGCCGTCCATCGTTGGTGTTTTTCTGATCACCTGCGATGTTTTTGCAGTAACCTCCATCGGCAGGAATGGGAACGGTTCAAGGCGATCCAACGAAATCCAGACGGCGCGGCTGGAGACCAGGGGCCAGTATATGTCCCCATGTGGCGGGTTCAGCCAATATGTTGTTTTTGTGTCCCTTTTATATCCAACCACAACGAATTTGTGGATCAGATCGGGCCTTGTTTCGTAATTAACATCTTCTAATTCCTTAAACTTTATGTTGTAGTCAATTGTGCCAACTCTCCCCCAATCACCCTGAATTTCAACAAGCGTGATGACATTCCCTCCCATGGTCAGACTCTCCAATTGAGGAAAGCCCGCCGTGTTAAAAAGTGCTGTATTGTCTGCCTTCAAGTACCTCAATTTCTTTGCATCATTATTGTTCAGGGAATTGATATAGATCTCCCATGAACCGTCCACCTTTGTCCTCCAGGTGCCCGTTCCTTCCTCCGGAAGCACAAACAAAGGCACGGTTTCAGGGGTAAAAAGGTTTATTCCGTGCCAATTTTTGGCGGCGGTACGCGATTGATAGTTATATCTGGCAATCTGGCTATCGTGTTTGACGCGGAAAAACTGAACCCTTTGAATGGGTGTCAGGGTGGGAAAGACAATCACAGGCAGGGTTGTGGATGTCGATTCAGGTGTAAAGGTGCTCCGCGGCGTTGATGTGCTGGTCGCTGCAGGTGGCAATGCCACCTGCGTCCGTGTGGACGCGGCATCTGCAGTCTGGGCGACAAATGTATTAATCGCGTTTGGGTCGAGAGGAGGGACAGGCGTGACCATTGACGGGGCACACGCCATGATCAGGATAAAGGTTATGAACCAGAGGAATAATTTCTTTCCGGAAGATTTCATTGTTTTGCACTTGTAATTAACAGAGTTTTATTGAACGGGCGGAGGGGGAGGCAGGGTTTCCATCGTCCAGGTAGTGGGATATTGCAGATCATGGACCTCAGGATACCATAACAGCGCGATCCAGCCACCATTATTTAGTTTACCCCATACATTCGAACCGGAGGGATAATATTCAACCACTGTTGCCGACTGCCCTTTGAACAATCGCAATAGCGTGGGGTTATTGGTCGAGCCGGGTTTCCTTTGAATGTAGACCGTCGTATTGGCAGTAACTCTCACTGGCAGGTCGGGAAATTTTTCAAGACGCTCGAAGCTGATCCAAACCTCGCGGCCGGATACCAGTGGCCAGTACATATCTCCGGGTGGAGGATTGGTCCAGTAGGTTTCCTTGGATGTTTTCCTCCAACCCACCACCACGAACTTGTGAATGAGGTCTGGGTAAGTCATATAATTGACCTCTTCCGGCGACAGTGTTTGACCAGGGTCCAGTGTGTGGACTCTTCCCCAATCTCCCTTTATTTCACTCAGTGTGATTACATTTCCTCCCATGGTCAGACTCTCCAACTTTGGGAATCCGGCTGTGTTGAAAAGCGCTGTGTTGGTTGCCTTCAAGTATCTCAGGGTCCTTTCATTGTTCCTGTTCAGGACATCAATAAAAGACTCCCATTCTGCAGAGAGCTTCGTTCTATGCGTTCCACCACCGGGCAGGACAAACAATGGCACAGTCTCAGGTGTCTCCGAACTGACTCCATGCCAGTCTTCAGCGGCAGTTCGCGACTTGTATTCATAGATCTCCAGCTGGCTGTCATGTTTGACGCGATAATACTGCGGCTTTTCACTTGAAGTTGTGCAGGATGTCAGCAAAATCACAAGCCCCAGACAGATCAAATAAAAGCGTTTCATTCTTCGACGATCTCCTTGACACGTCCAACCTGACCGTTCTCCAAGCGGACCTTGATACCGTGCGGATGGTTTGGGGATTTTGTGAGAATATCCTTCACAACACCCCTGGTGAGTTTGCCCGTGCGTTGATCCTGTTTTAAAACAATCAATACAGTCATGCCGGGCCTGATGTCAGTGCGCCTTTGTCCGTTGGTCATTGATATCCTATGGCGTCGAGATGATCGCCATTGTTTCCGTTGGTGTTTCGGTGGGAGGAGGCAAAGTCGGTGTGTCGGTTGGGGTGGCAGGGATGGGTGTGTTCGTTGGCACAGCAGTTGGCGGGACAAGAGTCGGGGTCATGGTTGGCGGGACGAGAGTCGGAGTAAGAGTCGGTTGCGGTGTTGAGGTGGGCAGGTTGAAGGTCAAAAGGACGCGTTTTTCGGCGTAGAAATCCTCTCCGTTCATGAGGTAGATCCGCAGGGTCACCCGGGATGCCTCCACATCATCCAAATCCCACTCATAGATGATGCCCGGCTGTTCGAATTTATTTCGTCCCTCAGCAAGTACAGTCCATTCGGAGGGGTCGTCGCCTCTGCCATACTCAAGATGCCAGCCCGTGAAATCGCCTTTGGTGACGTTGATAATGGCTTTGATCTTGAGCGGCGACCCTGTGACAGTGTCAGTCTCTTTGAGATTGGTGAACTCAATGAGGGGACGCGGATCGTCCGAACTGCATTCACGTTCGGGTTTGTAAAAGGGATTACGGGGAAGGTCATGCGACTCAAGCCAGGCATGCCCATCGCCGGTCTTGAACCATTTGCGCGCCCATTCGTCGGGAACATTCATCACCTGTTCCTCTTTGGCAAAATCCTGGCACGCATCCCCGGCGATCAAGCCTGTCCACGTATCAATGGTGGTTCTTGTGATCAGGTCCTGACTGCGCGGCAATGGAGGCTGGTCACTTGCGTAGAATTCACTGCGTTGACCACCGCGGCACCATTGCGAAGGTTCAGCACCGGAAAGATTGCAAATGATCTTTTCAGTAATGCCGGATGGGATTGAAAAGGGTGTCGGGTCGTTGTTGGATACATAAGGCACGGCATATTGCATGAATTGTGACCAGATCGGCGCGGCGCCCGAAAGACCGGTTGTGTTGACCATCGGTGTATAGTCGGCATTGCCCACCCATACGCCAGTGACCAGATCGGGGGTGTAGCCCATCGTCCAGTTATCGCGAAAGTCGTTGGTGGTGCCGGTCTTGGCGGCGACCTGGAACGGGAGATTGAGCGCGGAGTTACGCCCAAACATCAATGAGCGGGCTTCGTTATCGGAAAGAATGGACGAAATGAGAAAGGCATGTTCGGTGCGAATGACCTGCTCGCCCTCGGGTGGCTGGTATTCGTAGATGACATTGCCTTCGAAATCAACGATCTTCAAAATGGAGACGGGCGGGACTTTCCTGCCTCCATTCGCGAACACAGAAAAAGCGGACGTCATGTCGATCAGACTGACATCGCCACCGCCCAGCGTCAGAGCGAGGCCATAATCCGGGCGCGTCAAACTGGTGATGCCCAGCCGTTCAGCCATCGCGACCATGCCCTCTTTTTCAGGTGTATCGGGATTATCGTATACGCCGACAAATTCCAGCGTCTTGACCGCAGGAATGTTGAACGAGTTTGCCAACGCCGTGCGGACGGTCATGCCGCCGTGGAACTTACCATCGTAATTTTTGGGGACGTAAGGCGGATTGGCCCCGTCGGGGAATTCGGTCGGCACATCCCAGATCCATGTCGAGGGTGTCCATCCTTTTTCGAACGCGGCAACATAGGCAATCGGTTTGATGGATGAACCCGGCTGGCGCGTGGGACTGGTTGCCATATTGACCTGACCGGAGATCGCATCATTGTTGAAGTCGGGCGAGCCGACCATGGCGAGTATCTCGCCGGTGGAGGGTTTGATGGCGACCAGAGCGCCGTTCCTGGCGTTCTTATCAACCATCGAGGCCACCTGTTCGGTGACCAATCTTTGGGCTTCATCCTGAAGTTTTGGGTCGAGCGATGTGTAAATAATGAAGCCTGAACGATAGATCGTCTGCGCGTCGTATTCCTTTTCCAATTCCGAACGAACGAAATTGACCCAGTGCGGATAACGCGCATCAATGTTCGGTGACGCGAACATGCGATTCTTGATGTCGTTCGCCGCGTTCAGTGCCGCGACCTGGTCCACGCAGATGGGCACTTCGCTGTTGCTGACGGTGATGCACCCATTCTGCTGGGTTAAGGTAAACATCAGCACAAGGACTTGTTGCTGGCGTCTGAGGGTGTCTTCACGGTTGGTGTAAATGTCGTAGACCGCAGGCGATTGCGGAAGACCTGCAAGGAAGGATGCCTCGGCAAGCGTCAATTGATTGGCAGTCTTACCGAAATAGGTCTCTGCCGCGGCTTCGATTCCATAGGCAAGGTTGCCGTAATAGATCTCGTTCAGATACAGTTCAAGGATCTCGTCCTTTGAATATCGACGTGTGATCTCCGTCGCAAGGATGATCTCACGCGCCTTGCGCAGATAGGTCCTTTGCGCACGTTCCTCGGGGGAAAGTAACAACGCGCGTGCAAGTTGTTGTGTAATGGTGGATGCACCGCCTCCCTGACCGTCCGTTCGATAGTTGACCCACAAGGCGCGGATCAATGCCCAGGGATCAAAGCCGGGATGCGTATAAAAATCCTTGTCTTCAGTGGCAATCGTCGCCGCGAGAAGAGCCGGGGAGATTCTGTCGAGAGGCACATAAGTGCGGCGTCCTGCGTTCGGATCGAGGATTTCATACAACGGATTCCCGTTACGGTCCAGAATGCGCGTGGTCTCGAATTGGGATGTGCGACCCTTCAAATCATCCACAGTGGGAAGCGTGCGCGCGATACGGTAATACGAAACCAGCAGGGCGGCGGCACCGAGGATGGCAAGGATGACCAAACCAAACAATGAGAGGACAAATGCACGCACAAGACACCCCCCCCAACCGCTCATCCAATTCAGGGAAATGGTTCGCCGGGCGGGAGTCGGCTGGCTTGGACGCGGCACGGATGCGTTTCTTGTCTGCGTGTTTCGCGGACGGCTTGCAGACTCATACGCGGCGGGCGTGACACGCGTGCTTCCCATGTCCACCTGGTCGACGCGGCGCGGCAGGGGCATATTGTCTTTATCTAATGCAATGGGTTGCGGCGGCGTGGGAGTTCTGCGCGGTGTGTCTGCACGCGTTGTGCCTTCCTTCGGCGCATCGTCCCTTGCAGGTTCAATGGGAGTTTCGGGGTGCGTCTCGGCTTCGGAGTCCAGTAATTTTTTAATTCTTTTTGCGCGGTCTTCTTCGTTTGTCATAATGTCTCTAAAACCATTCAGTGCCAGCACAAAAGTGCAGGTGGTACACAAAGGCTTTTTGGTCTTTTCCTTGGTGTCCTTTGTGTTTTAAAATATTGCACTATCATTCACTCCCTCGGCTTGTTCATGATCAAAACCACCCATGTGCCGCGGTGACACACTTCATCGTTCTGGTTTTTCACTTCAAGGGTAATCGTCACAGAGCCGCCGCCAATACGCGGCAGGGTTTTGGTCTCTGTGATTTCCAATTCGGTGTAAATGGTATCGCCGATGAAAACAGGTTTGACGAATTTCCATTCCTTCACTTCACGGAACGCGATGACCGTGCCATCCATCAAACCAGTCTGCCATGCGAGACCCGAAGCAATGGACAAACCCAATAATCCATGCGCAATCTGCCTGCCGAACGGGGTTGTTTTGCTGAACTCTGGATCGGTGTGGATGCGGTTATCGTCGCCCGAAAGTTTCGCGAAGGTCATGATATCGGCTTCGGTGATCGTCCGCTTTTCGGTGACGATCTTCTGCCCGACGGTGAATTCTTCGAAGTAATAGCCCATGATGGTAATCTCCTAGTCTCGTAAACTTCTTGTCCTCTGGTCGTTGACTGACAGGCCAGCCGATCAATAGGCCAGTAGACTAATAAATTATACCCTTTGACCTCCAGCCCATCTGCCCGTACAATACGACCCATGCGTGACTGGTCTCTCGCCATCGGCGATCCACTGTACCTCACACTCGCGGCTGATTCACGCCTCTCCATTCCTGATTACCTCAACGACCATATCTGGGAACTCACCCTCGGCGGAGGTGAACCATCCGCTCTTTCGCTTCGCACCACATACGGCCTGCGCGCAAAATCCATGCGCATCTTTCCGCTCTTCAGCGAAAACGGAAAATCCGTCAGCAACCCAACCGAGTTCGCCCTTCCTCCAACCATCCGCCGTTTTTACCCGAACTTCCTCATTGTTGACTACTCACCATTACCCAACATAGACGCATCCACCGAATACTGGGTTCCACAATCCAATGCCATCAGCGGACGCATGGCACTCGCGAACAAATCCAATGCCACGCGCAGGATCCGTTTGGAAGTGTGCGCCCTGCTTGCACCCATTGAGGGCCAAAGTATGGCATCCACACAGATGCAAATGGTCAATGTGCTTGCGGGACAAACTGGCGGACTCTTCCCCGTCATTTTTATGACCGGCGGACCTGCGCACGGCGCCGGTCCCCGTCCCTCGCTCCTCCTGGACCTCGAACTGGGTCCCGGTGCGACGCGTCAACTCACCTGGGCACAAGCCGCGACCGATACATTGCAAGCCTCGTTCGATCTCGCGCGCCAGATCGCCGCGCGCCCTTGGGAGGCGGAACGCGCAAGACTCGAACTCTTGAACACAAGTCAAACCATTGACATCCGCACCGGCGACAAGGACTGGGATGCGGCATTCGCGTTGAGTCAATGTGCGGGATATGGATTGTTATTCCCTCCCAGTGTGCATTTGCTCAATCCATCCTTCGTCTCCGCCCGACAGCCCGATAACGGATATTCCCCCAAGGGCGATGGCATGGATTATCCATCCTCCTGGAACGGACAAACGCCTCTCGAAGCGTATTATCTCGCAAGCGTATTACCCGCATCACGCACCGCACAGGATCTGCTCAGGAACTTCCTCACCATCCAAAAAGAAGATGGGATGATAGATGGCAAGCCCGGCCTCGCCGGTCAACGCGGGCGGTATCCCGCCGCGCCGATGCTCGCCAGCCTCGCCTGGAAAATTTACGAGTCAAAAGAAGACCCCAATTTCCTCAAGGAAGTTTTTCCATATTTACATAAATTCTTCTGGTCATGGTTCTCCCCCGAATACGATGAAGACCACGATGGGCTTCCCCAATGGAAACACATCCTGCAAACAGGTTTTGAGGACAATCCGTTGTTCGATGCATGGCACACATGGTCGTTGGGAGTCAACATCACACAAGTCCACAGTCCTGCGCTCGAAGCGATGTTGTATCACGAAGCCGCGTGTCTCATCGAAATGGCGGAACTCCTTGAAAAGAACGATACACTGACACTGCTTCACGAACAAGCCGCAAAGTTACGCGCCTCCATCGAGTCCACGTGGCAGGCGCGGACGGGGTTGTATCACTATCGTGACCGCGAAACAGGATCAAGCCTGGCAGGCAAGGTGCTCGTCAGGCAGACAGGTTCCGGCGCTGTCGTGACGAAGTTAAAGTTCGAGGCACCGATCCGCCTGTTAATCGAGGTGCAGACTCAAAGTCCGGCCGCGACGCGGCCCGAGATCCGCATCCATCAATTCTCCACAAAAGACGCGGATGAGGTAATAGCCAGCGGCGACTATCAGTGGCGCAACGGCGGGTCGGTTTACACCACGCAAAAGGTGTACCCAAAACTTGCGAAGATTGTGGTGAAGGATCTCGGCGATGAAGATACTGTCACGATCAGCACGCTCGATTTCACAACCGAGGACCACACGCTCTTTACGCCGCTGTGGGCGGGTGTACCCGATGAGGGACGTGCGCAGATCATGATCGGACGCGCGTTATTGGACTCAAAACGATTCCACCGCCCATTCGGTGTGCCTGCCTGCCCGTCTCTGACTGCGCCCGAGGCTGAATCTGTTTCACAGGCCGTTCATCCTCCCTGGAACTTGTTGATCTGCGAAGGCCTGACGAGATACGGATTCCGCCCTGATGCGGCGCGATTATTTGTTCATAACATGTCCGCCATCATCCAAAACCTGAAACAGAACCGCGCCTTCTACGCGCGCTACCACGCCGAAAATGGAAAAGGCATCGGCGAACGCAATGCCCTGAGCGGGCTTGCGCCTGTAGGCTTATTCATGAAAGTGTTGGGCGTTGAGATACTTTCCCCGACGCGCGTGCGACTCGAAGGGGTTAATCCCTTTCCGTGGGATGTGAAAATTCAATATAAAGGTCTGAAGGTGATGCGGGGGACAAACCAAACCGAAGTGGTCTTCGCCAACGGCAAGTCCGTGACGGTAACGGGGGCAGAGCC
>DATIUT010000094.1:0-17251 GCA_035466615.1 Anaerolineales bacterium
AGTCTCTGACGGAGAAGGGTGGAGAGAGTTTCGCCTGGGATGGGGTCCAAGACGTGGGGTTGTCCGTTAACTGTAATGACGATTTGATTATTCATAAATTTTCCTCAAAAGATCTGAACCACGGAGTCACTAAGACACGGAGTTTTCAAGATCAAAGTACGCGGCGATATATGCCATCTTTCAAAAAAGGGGTGTTGAAGTTGAGCAGTAAGCCGACACGAATACTTGTGAGCTTTAAATATGTAAGTAGCTGAGCTTCATGGACTGGCAATACTTGTTCAACAGCTTTGAGTTCGACAACGACTCGCCTGTCAAAAATAAAGTCAATCCGATAACCGCCATCCAACTCAATTCCTTTGTAATTCAGCTTCAGCGCCACCTGTTCTTCAAAAGGAATTTTTTGCAACTTACATTCCTGAGCAAGACACAATTGGTAAGTCGACTCAAGCAATCCCGGACCTAACGCTCTATGAACTTCAATCGCCGCGCCGATTATCTTATCTGTTAATTCCTTTTCCAATAACGGAACAGCGTGTTTGTTTTGAAGAACAGGAAAGTTACGTTGCATCGTTCAACCCTTTTGCCAAGAAAATCTATTAAGGAATCTCTGCGTCTCCGTGTTTCAGTGGTTATACGCTCTTTCCCATGCGGTTTCGATCACATCCCTGAACAATCCATTGACAATATGCCTGCGATAGTCCGCGCTGGCACGGCGGGCGCTGGTGCGGAATTGGACCTGGGCAAGCAAGACTTCAAACGAGGATTCGAATGTCGCTTCGTTGAGAGGATGTCCGCGCAAAGTATCTTCGGCTTGCGTGGCACGGAAGGGAGTCCCGCCGCCGGGACCGACGGCGATGCGGACATCTTTGATGATGTTGTCATCGCGTTCGAGCCAGACGGCGCAGTTCAAGATGGGAAGCGCCACGCCTTGCGGACGCATGATCCGTTTGAAGCAGGAGGCTTGATGGGAAGCGGCAAGTGACAGGTAGAAACCGACGATGAGCTCTTCGCCGTGTTTCAATGATGATTTTCCAGGACCTACAAATAAATCTTTGAATGCAACTCGTCTGGTCTCGATACGTGGCGCCTGCGGCGCCGCTACTCGACCAGCAGATGCAATTTCTGCTTGAGCATGCAACGCGAGCAAAGCAATCGTCCCATCTGCGGCGGGGAGGGCATGCGCCACATTGCCTCCAAGGGTTGCTACATTGCGGACTTGCGGTCCCGCGATCAGGTTGCAGGCTTCGGTCAACGCCTGGGTGTGGCGAGCAGTAAGCGGGTCGAGTGCGACGCGGTTGACTGGGACGGAGGCGCCGACGAAGAGTTCGTCACCCGTTATCTCGAGACGAGTCATCTCGGCGATGGAAGTCACATCCACTAATGTTTGGACGGAAGAATGACGTCCCTGTTCGAGGTCAAGAAGCAGGTCAGTTCCCCCAGCAATGGGAAGCAATGGACGCGGCGCGTGGACGAACGCGTCCATTGCTTCGGCTAAATTTTTGGGTTGAATGTAATTCTGCCAAAGGTTCATGGTGGTGCCTTCTTTCTTGGACGGCGGCACTTTTCGATGGGATGCTTCGCGACCCAACGCCGTGGCGTCTTTGCCGCGCCACGACCACCGAACCGATGGATTTATGTTTGTATTGTACTGCTTTGGCAAGCACTATGGAAGTCTGACAAACTGCACCTTTTTGGCGGCTACACGATTACACCGCAACGGACTCCTCGGGATGAACACCCGCCATCAACAAGCCGAGCTTTTCAGGAGTTGCATCCGCGCGCGGGACAATATCCATGATCTGACCTTCGTAGATGACCGCAATGCGATCAGTGAGCGCAAAGATCTCATCAAGGTCTTCGGAGATGAGCATGATCGCCGCACCTTTGCGACGCTCGACCAGCAATTGCTCGCGTACATATTCGGTCGCGCCGATGTCGAGCCCACGGGTGGGCTGTGCTGCAATAATGGCACGCGGGTTGCGGGAGATCTCGCGTGCCAGCACCACCTTCTGAATGTTCCCGCCGGAAAGACTTCTGGCGTGGGTTTCCTGTGAAGGCGTTTTGACATGAAATTGTTTGATCAGGTCTTCGGCGTGTCTCGAAATGTCACACAAATTGAGAAAACCATAACGCGAGTACGGCATTTTATGATGCTCACGCAGGATCATGTTTTCGGCGATGGTGAATTCGTTGATCATGCCATCGCGCATACGCTCTTCGGGGATGTAGGAAAGCATGCGGTCGGTAATCTCACCCGGAGCCAGCCCGGTGATATCCTTGCCTTCGAGAAAAACTTTTCCACCGGTGACTTTGCGCAAGCCGGTAATGGTCTCCGCCAGTTCGCGTTGACCGTTGCCGGAGACACCTGCAATCCCCAGAATTTCACCAGAACGCACTTCGAGACTGACGCCGCGCAGACCAGGCGTGCCGCGGTCACTGCCACAAGCGACTTGATCGAGCTGTAAACGGATTTCCCCAATCTTAACGCTGCCACGGTCTGGGGCGAAACCAACTTCACGTCCGACCATCCAATTGGCAAGATCCTGTTTGGTTGTCTCTGAGGTTGGGCGTGTTCCGATCTTGCATCCGTCGCGCAGAACGGTGACATGATTGCTGATCTCAACCACTTCATGCAGTTTATGGGAAATAAAGATCAATGCGTGACCATCCTTTACCATCTGACGCATGATGACGAATAACTCATCCACTTCCTGCGGAGTCAGAACTGCGGTCGGTTCATCGAGAATGAGCAGAGCTGCGCCGCGATAAAGAGCTTTGATAATTTCGACACGCTGTTGCTGCCCCACTGAAAGCTGCCAGATATAGGCGGAAGGGTCGATCTTCAAGCCGTAGATGTCGGCCAACTCAATGATTCTTTTTGAGACGCGGTCGAGATCGGTCAACGCGCCGCGCGAGGATGGCAATCCCAACGCGACATTTTCAGCCACGGTCAGGGTTTGTACGAGCATGAAATGTTGATGGATCATGCCAATGCCCAGGTTGATCGAGTCATTGGGCGATGAAATGCTGACAGGTTTGCCGTTCAACAGAATCTCGCCTTCGTCCGGACGATACAGGCCATAAAGGATCTTCATTAATGTGCTTTTGCCCGCGCCGTTTTCCCCCAGCAGGGCATGGACTTCGCCGGACTTCACATCGAAATCCACCTTATCGTTGGCAAGCACGCCGGGGAATCTCTTTGTAATGCCGCGCATTTGAAGGCTGTCGATACGGGTTTGAGCAGAGGGAAGCTTGTTTGCCTCAGTCATTGCGCCATCCTGTCAGTACTTGATCAAGTCTTCGGAAGTTCGTAAAGACTTCCGAAGACTTCTTAAATCCAGTTTTGCCTGTTATGGCAGGGTGATTTTGACGCTTCCGTCAATGATCCCTTTTATCGTCGAATCAGCCAACGCCTTGGCATCCGCGGGCAGGGCATAGCCCGAATTGAACTCGATCACTTCGCCGCCATTCGCAAGATTAGCTGTGAAGGATTGTCCACCGAGCGTGCCACCCTGGATGAGTCCGATCATTTCTTTGAGCACGACTTCCCAGTGATAGACCTGGCTGGCTACCACGATCTTGGGCGCAAGAGAGGACTGGTTGGATTGCGTGCCAAACCAGAGTGCATTGGCTTCCTCCGCCTTGCCGATCGCACCGACCACCATCTGGGCGGTGCCGGTCAACACGTCGGCACCCGCTGAGATGTGAGTGGTCGCGGCTTCAGAAGCAAGCGCCACATCCGAGAATGAACCAATGTAGTTGACATTGACCTGCACATCAGGGTTGGTTGCTGCCACACCGGCTTTGAACCCGTCAACATACAACTTGGCATCGCCGGTCTCGATCGGTCCGACCACGCCGATCACGTTGCTGGTGGAGAGAGTCGCCGCCAACACACCGTTGACATAACCGCCTTCGTGGGAAGCTGCTTCATACGCAAAGATATTCGGCTGACCGAAAGTATCCACGGTGGTGCCCCAAGCGAAGCTGGTGTTTGGGAAATCGGGAGCGATCTCCTGCAGGGATGATCCGTACTGTGAGCCGTGCGCGATCACCAGGTTGTAGCCTTTGCTGGCGTAATCGCGGATGGCGGCTGCGGCATCATCCACAACGAACATGCCTTCAGAATAGACAAGCTCGAACTTATCAGGTCCTCCCATTTCCGTCTGGATACGGATGAGGGCATCGTACATGCTCTGGCTGAATGCCAGGTCGTTGATGGCGCTCGGCATGACTACAGCCACGCGGAACTTCTCAACCGGGGCGGGGGTCGGGGTTGCACCTGCGCCACAGGCACTCAATATGAGCGAAAGTGCGATCACGAGAGTCAATAACCATGCAAACTTTTTCATCTTCTACTCCTTGGTGGATGGATATGATTCTTTCTACGGGACAGTTGATCCCACTACGGGGATTTTGTTTGTTTCGATTTTCATTTTCAAAAGGTTAACGGATGCACCTCCTCAGGATCAGTTTTCCCTTTCAAAGGGTTTTGTCAGCGCCGATGGGGCGCGGACTCTGGATACGGTGACCACCAACACTAAAATTGTCAGCACATAAGGCATCATTACTGCAATATCGGATGGAATCGGAATGTTCAGTACTTGGATCCATAACTGCAGTGAATTGACGAGGCTAAACAACAACGCGCCGCCCAAGATCCCCACAGGACGCCACGCGCCAAAATACACCAGCGCCACGGCAATAAAGCCCTGCCCACTGGTCATGTTCTGCTGGAAGACGTTCAACAACGCAATCGAGAGCGATGCACCCGCAACACCGGAAAGAATCCCGCCGAGGATGATGGTGAAATAACGAATGCGGGCCACGTTCACCCCAAGCGAATCGGCTGCGTCCGGGTTCTCACCCACCGAACGGATCTTCAAGCCTAGCGTGGTCTTGTTCAAAACGAACCAGGCAATGGGTACAAGTAGATACGCGCCATAGACCAGGATATTGTGATTGAAAAAAATTTCGCCAATTCCCGGAATGTCGCTCAAACCAGGGAAATAAATTTTCGGAAAGCCTTTGACCGTTTCAACCGTTCCCATTAATTTCTGGAAGAGCAGGTCGCTCATTCCAAGACCGAAGAGGTAAAAGCCAATGCCGCTGATGCCCTGCTGTGCCTGCAGGTTGACGGTTACATATGCCATTGCCAGTCCCATCAATGCACCGACGATCATGGCAGTCAGCACACCGAGCCATAGGTTCCCGGTGGTAAGCGTCACATAGAAGGCGGCGAATGCGCCCAAAAGCATTTGTCCTTCCACGCCCAAGTTGAGTACACCACTGCGCTGGCTGAAGGTCTCGCCGATGGCCGCGTATAAATAGGGAGTGGCGAGTCGTATTCCGGAGGCAAGAATACCGACCAATACAGTGACAGAAAAAAGATCTGAGATCATGAGGTCTGCTCCTCCACTGGTTGTAATGTCTCGTGCGTTGCCAGCGGTGGTGATTCCCCATCCTGCCTGGATGCAGCCAATCTCCGCCTTTGTCTTCTTTGCCGCCAGATCTCACTGCTGACCACAAAAACGACCACCAGTCCGTTCAATGCCGTGATTAACGCCGATGGAACCTGCACGACTCGCTGCATGCTATTGGCTCCCACCAACAATGCGCCGAACAGGATCGATGCAGGGATGGACCAGATCGGATGTAATTGACCAAACAATGCTGCGACGATCCCATTGAAGCCAGCGCCACCCGTAAAACCTGAGGATGAACCATCCGTGATCATACGGTAGTTCACGCCATACACCTGGACCGCACCTGCCAGTCCCGCGAATGCGCCGCTCAACAACAGGGCAAGCACGATGTATCGTGGCACTTTGATACCTGCATATCGAGATGCATGTGGATTCTGCCCCACCGCACGGATGCGATAGCCCAGCGTGGTACGCCATAAAAGGATATATACGAGGACTGCAAGGATGACCGCGATCAGAGCGCCTAAATGCAAACGGGTGGGGACCAATCGCGGCAGTTGAAAAGCATCCAACAAACGGGCTGTTTGAGGGATCTTTGAAGCCCGCTCGGCTTGCACAGGATCGATCATTGCGCCGCTCAGAAGGAAGTTCATCAACTGCACCGCAATGGCATTCATCATCACAGTGCTTAGGATTTCATTTACACGAAAATAAGCCTTTAGAATCCCCGGAATTCCGCCCCATATTGCCCCGCCTAGAAATCCTGCCAGCATCGCAAGCATGATGACCAGCCAGCCGGGCAAACTCGTGAAGGTCAGTCCGACCCATGTCGCCAGGATCGCGCCCATGATCATCTGTCCTTCGCCGCCGATGTTGATCACATCCCCGCGAAAAGAGATACAGATACCCAGTCCCACCAAAAGCAAAGGCGTGGCTTTAACCAATGTCTCCGCAAACGCGTTGGATGTGCCGAAGGCGCCGTCCCATAATGCCTTATATGCCTCGACAGGATTGACCTTCAGGAACAGCAACATCACTGCACCAACAAGTAATGCCGCCAGTGTGGCAAATACGGAGAGGAGTGCATCGATAAGACGCGAGAACCAATCACTCAGAAACACTTTTTTCATAACGGATATGGTTACTCCTATTTCTAATCAGTATACAGGAAGCACTTGCAGGTTGTCAGACATTTTGTAACAGAATTAGTATGATAATTATCCATAATGCATTCGCGGTCTCTGAAGTTCCTTTCAATATTGATTTCACACCAGGAAAAAAACCTGGACTAACGCATTAATCCAGGTTGATCTTTCGGGTACGAAATGCTCCTACTGGGATGAATTACTTTCCGCGTTCGCCACGGACGTACGGATTGCCCAGCGCGGCAGGCGCACCGATACGTTTGCGCATGGATTCGCGCGAACCGATCACCAGCACAATGACCGTGAATGCATACGGCAGCATCTGCAAAAAGAAACCAAGATAGGAGTTGTAGTAAAACGGATTGTCGAAACCAAACAACAAAAGCGGGCCTTGAATATCAAGGATAAGGCGACGCAGCGCACCGAACGCGTACGAACCAACCGCGGCACGGATGGGATCCCACTGAGCGAAGATGACGAGACCGACCGCGATCCAGCCCTGCCCGCCCGTGGTGAGTTCACTGAACCAGCCAGGCGCAACCGCGAGACTAATCGTCGCGCCACCCAGACCCGCCAGCATGCCGCCAACGAACACATACGCGTAGCGCAAACGAAACACGTTGATTCCAAGCGCATCCGCCGCGGAGGGATATTCACCCACTGCGCGCAGATGAAGGCCTGGGCGTGTGCGATTGATGTAGTACCACGCCAACGGTATCATCAAATAGCCGATGTACACCAGAATACTTTGCTTTGTAAAAAAGATGGGACCCAGTATGGGGATTGCTGTAAGCAAGGGGATGGAAAAATTCGGCAAGAGCGAGATCGTGCCAGCCTTGCTCAATCCTTCACCCAATACGAGACTGATGCCCGTACCGACCATCGTAAGCGCCAGTCCACTGACGACCTGGTCCGCTTGCAGTGTGATGACAATAAAGGCGTGGATCTGGCTGAGCAGACCCGCAACGATCATCGCCGCCAGTAAACCGATCCACGGGTTTTTAGTGGCAATGGTTATGCTGAAGGCGGTCATCGCGCCGATCAACATCATGCCTTCCACACCGAGATTCAAAACACCCGAACGTTCCGCCAGTACCTCACCCAGTGTGGCAAAAAGGAGCACTGTCCCTGTGGCAACGCCTGCCTGGAGAATGACGACAAAGTCCATGATTTACTCCTCCTCCCCGTGCACCAAACGCACCTGATACCGCAGAAGGAAGTCACTTGCGATCAGACAGACGAGGATGATACCCTGGATCATTTTTGGAATGCCCGAGGGTTGAATTTCACGTCCCGCCAGGATCAGCGCGCCGAACAAAATCGAAACAAGGATGATCACAAGCGGATTCAACTTTGCCAGCCATGCCACGATGATACCTGTGAAGCCGTATCCTGCCGCGATGGGCGAAGTCTGCAAACGGCGCACAACGCCCGCCACTTCGCTCATCCCGCCAAGGCCTGCCAGCGCGCCCGAAAGAGCCATGACCATGATTGTGTTACGCATAATATTGATACCCGCGTACTTTGCGGCTTGCGGGTTGTCGCCGATCAAACGGATCTCGTATCCCCAGCGGCTTCGATACACGATGAACCACAGGATGACCGCCGCGACAACCCCGAAGATCAAACCGCCATGCGTGGTCAACCCCCGAAAGAATGGAATGCTTGACGCATATTCTGAAAGCCTTGGCAGTGAAGCACCTTCGGGAAACTTCGGGCTCATTTGGAAACCGCCTTCGCTCCATACGCCAAAGATCCAGTAATTCACCCAGGAAACGGCGATGTAATTCAACATCAGCGAACTGATGATCTCGTTCACATTGAACTTCGCCTTGAGATAGCCGGGGATGAAGCCCCACGCCGCGCCCATGCCGAGCCCGGCCAGCACCATCACAGGGATGAACAGCCAGCGCGAAGTTTCGGCGGGCAACACAGGCGCAAGCACGATCGCGCTCGCTCCCCAGGCGCCCATGATGAACTGTCCCTCCGCGCCGATGTTCCACAATTTCATTCTGAATGCAATGGAACATGCCAATGCCGTGAGAATGATCGGCGTCGCTTTCACGATCGTATCCGAAAGCACACCGACGCTCCCGAAGGAGGCGCGCGCGATGTAAATGTACGAAAGGAACGGATTGCCTCCCACCACTGCGATCACGATCCCGCCCAATATCAACGCGAAGACCACTGCGCCCAACGTCACCCCGAGCGAAAGTTTTGCGGATGGTTCCTCAAGCCGCGGCTCGAGTTTGATGCGCCATGCGCCGCGCCGATTTTTCAAAGTGGATTCAGCCATGTTTCGCGACTCCCTCTTGATGGATTTGTTCCAATGGTGTGCCTGTCATCATCTGGCCAATCGCCTCGATCAGACTTTGGTCTGATTCATCCCCACCGACCTTTACCTCGCCCATGATTTTTCCTTCATAAATCACGTAGACACGGTCGCTCAATGCGAGCAGTTCTTCCAATTCTTCCGAGATGAGCAATACCGCCGCATCTGCTTCGCGCTGGGTCAGCAACAGGCGATGGACCCCTTCGATCGCGCCCACGTCCAGCCCACGGGTGGGTTGAACCGCCATCATGAAGTTGGGATGCCCCGAAATTTCACGCGCCAGGATCACGCGTTGCAAATTCCCGCCCGATAAAAGTCGTACTGGGGTATTGACCGTCGGCACGATGATGTCATACGCTTCCTTGAGTTGTTGCGCGAACTTCGTCGCCGCACCCATGTCCAGCATGGAGCCTTTGGAGATCGGGGCTTTGCGATAATTCTTCATGATGACGTTATCGGTCACGCTCAAGTTGGGAGAACTACCCACGTGCGTGCGATCCTCCGGGACATACGACATGCCATGTTGAATGCCAAACAAAGTATCGCGGTTACTCACCTTATCGCCGTTCAAGGTCACTTCACCGCGTGCGCATTTGCGAAGCCCCGCGATCACCTGCGAAAGCTCGATCTGACCGTTACCCGCCACACCCGCAATGCCAACGATCTCGCCTGCACGCACGTTGAGCGAAAGCCCGCGCAGGGACGGCAGGCCCTTGTCGTTCTCTGCATGGACATCTTTCACATCCAATATGATCTGACCCGGTTGTTTCGGCTTCTTGTCAACGAACAGAACGACATCGCGCCCCACCATCATGCTCGCCAGTTCCTGCTTCGTCACGCCTTTGGCAGGGACACCCGAAGCCGTTGCCACCCCGCGCCGCAACACACTGACGCGGTCCGCAATGGCGGTCACTTCCTGTAATTTATGGCTGATAAAAATGACCGACTTGCCCTGCGCCACCATCGAGCGCAGTGTATCGAACAACCCGTCAATTTCAGTCGGCGCAAGGACTGCCGTCGGCTCATCCATGATGAGCACGTTCGCACCGCGATACAACATCTTCAACAGTTCCACGCGTTGTTGTTCACCCACAGAAAGCTGCCAGATCTTTGCGCGCGGATCGACCTTGAGGCCATATCTATCACCGAGGTCCGCGATCTTTTTATCGTACTCGTTCAGCCGCATGAGGAAACGCGGTTCGTCGAGCCCAAGCAGGATATTCTCGGTCACTGTTTGCGATGGCACCAACATGAAATGCTGGTGCACCATGCCAATGCCCGCGTTGATCGCATCGCGCGGGGAGGAAAACTCCCGCATTTTGCCGTTGACTTTAATAATGCCCGCATCCTGCCTGTATAAACCCGCCAGCACATTCATCAATGTGCTTTTGCCTGCTCCATTCTCCCCCAGCAGGGCATGGATCTCTCCGGCGCGCAGTTCAAAATCCACGTGGTCATTGGCAAGCACACCTGGGAATCGCTTGACAATGCCTTTCATTTCGACAACGTTGGGAGGAACATCAGGTTTGGTGTTGACGGTTGAATCCACTGTTTACTCCTCGGGTATGTATCCAGGTAGGCAGGTAGACAGGTAAATGTTTCCTCAATACCTACCTGTGTACGTGTGTACCTGTTTACATATTATACAAAACGGGGCAGAACCACGAAGAGTCCTGCCCCATTCATCAAACTGCCTTTACTGCGGCAACTCAGCGGTGATGCCTTCGGCCCACCACTTCATACAAACCGGCACACTACACGGCAGGCCGTATTCCGGGAACGCATCCAGGTCAACCTGCTGCAGGCTCTGGCCCTCGGGCAGGACCACATTGCCCTTGTTGTCATTGATCGGCCCGGTGAACACATCGAAGCGGGTGAACTCGCCAGCCAGCATCTGGGCGAGGATGTCACGTACTTCCTGCACCACAGCGGGATCAAGGTCCGCAACGCCCGGGGTCAATTCCTGGCCTTCCATAAAGCCATACAGCCCCAGCGCACCGGTGTCAGCATCGAAATACTGCCAGCCGGGTTTATAGGTGCCAGCGATCACCTGCTCGGTGATGTCGGCATACACAGGTCCCCACACCCAGTACGGGGCGGTCAGACAGCGCTCGACCTTGCAGGAGCCGTACCAGTCATAGGTCACGCCATATTTGCCTTTTTCCTGCGCCACATCGGCAACAGCCGGTGTATCCGCGCCGGTGAAGACGACATACGCGCCTGCATCGAACAACGAAGCTGCGGCTTCCTTTTCGATCACGGGGTCATGCCAGGTGTTGATCCAGCGCACATCCATCGTACATTCAGGGCAGGTCTTCCTCATGCCCAACGCAATGGCATTGCCCAGACGGATCTCTTCCGGGATCGGGAAGGTGGCCATATAACCGATTTTGGTTTCGCCATCCTGCTTGGCGCGCGCACCAGCCAGCATGCCAGCCAGGAACTTCATATTCTCCATGGCACCCATCAGGTTGCCGAAGTTGGTCTCGTTGGACTTGATACCGGTCAGGTGGATGAACATCGTGTCGGGGAACTCGCCTGCCACGATCTCCATCGGGTCGCCAAAGCCAAAGGAGGTGCCGAAGATCATGTCAAAGCCCTTGCGAGCCAGCGCGCGGAAGACCTGTTCAGAGTCTGCGCCTTCGGGCACGTTCTCAACATAGGCAATATTCACATCTGGAACATTCTCTTCGATATAGAGAAGACCTTCATAATGAGCCTGTGACCAACCGCCGTCATCGTGCGGTCCAATCAAGACCATCGCCACATTGAACTTGCCATCTTTAACCGCAGGGATCTGGAATCCACCAACCTCTTCTACCCCCCCGCCACAAGCCGACAGCACCAGCGATAATACCGTCAGCAACAATACAACTTGCAAAAGTGTTTTACGCATTTCTACTCCTCTTTTGTGTGTTTTTACGATGATGAGACAAGACAAACAGCAGGGTGAATATCTCTTTTCACAGCCTCCTTTCAGGACTTAATTATTTGCAAACTTGTTTGTACAAGTATACATTATCACAAAGTCCGTAACACCCCTATTCTAGAACGAATCACACTCCAAAAGCAAGTATATTATTCATGGATTACATGCGAACATGTTCTGGACTTCGGCCAACGCCTCGTTTCGTTTCGACACGGCTTCGCCAGTCAACGCCTTGCTTTCCGGACTTTGATCTGTCTCTGCTTCGATGCGCTTCCACAACTGGCAGAGCAACGGTCCCACATAATCCTTCGAAACTCGATAAGACACCTTCGAATATTCAATCGCTCGATCCCAATCCCCCACATGAGCATAACCTTCGATAAAGACAAATCGTTCTATAGGGTCATTTGGATAATCATCCAGCTTGATAGCCTTGTTGCCAAGTTTAACCACTTCATCCCAATCCCCCATCTGCCGCGCAAGGTCAGCTTTTTGGAAATAGTAGCACCAGCCGTGTTCAGGTTCAGGCCCGTAGATTTCAGGCATCACATAGGATTGTTCCGCCAGAATCCTGTCGGGGTTGGATAAAGTCGAGGCTTCACGCATCAGGCTTGAGTCAGGTATGAGGCGGTTCTTCTGATCCAGGTCCGGTTCCAGCAGGCGCAGGCAGGCCGGCGGGTCATAATAAAATGCCAGAGTGTCCGATGTATTGCCGTCGAACGTGCCGGCAAGATAATCATGATGGATTGGAATGTCAGGTTGAAGAGCCGGCAGAGACGCGTTCAAGCGATTGGTCGGATAGAAGATGAAGTAATCCATATCCGTGGTTTGTTCGGTTTTGTAGATCCAATTGAGCGGCGCGCTGATCGAGTTATCGGCGCTGAATAATAATTCTTCGTTCATCAACAGGAGGGTGTCCGGTTTGATGCCGGGCGCGCGCCACGCGAGTTGCCAGAACATATTCTTTTGCGCCTGCCAGTCGCGCAGATAATCCACCGACCATAAGAATTGCCTGCCCGCTGAAAGTGCGACAAAAAGAATCGCAACAAAATATTTGATACGCATCGGCAGAAGATCAATCAACCCAAGCAGGAGGAAACACGCGCCAAACATGAACGACAACAACGCGCGGTTGGCAGGGAAGCCAAGCGATACGGGTAGATTCGTCACCCAATACGGGACACCGCCCAACAGCAACATGATCGCACCGAGGCCAAGCAACCACAAAGCGTCACGTTTTTTGTTTGCATCTGTTTTTTTGTCGTCCATGCGCCTGAACAAAAAGACAAGCACGCCAGCAGCCAGGACAACGAAGGCATACAAAACACTCGTGCGCAATCCATTGACATTGAGATTCGGAAACTCAAAAGCCTGCATCCATGCACCGATCGCCGCAACCCACAGGCTGGACAAGACATGCAGTACAAGTTGAGTAATGGTCTCGACAGGTGCGCGGACAACTTCCTCCGTCAGGCTGTAGCCAAAGCCCGGGTGGCTGTACACAAGCGAGCGGTAAAGCAATACAAAGATAATGACGCCAATGTAGGGAAGCCATGATTTGAGGGTTTTGATGTACCGTTCGCGGTCTGTCATCGGCTCATCGCGCAGGGACATGAAAATAATGACCGGGCGCATGAATTCGAGCAGGAAGAAATACTCGAACATCAAGAGGTTCAATGTCGAAAAGATCATCGCAGGGATGGTCTTCCCCCGGAGCATGAGATGCCATGAGATCAACAGGAAGAAAAGGACAATAAAGAAGTGTGAGTACACATAACTTACCCACTGCTGATTGAAACCGGGATACAACAACACCAGCAATGACAGAAGAAATGCAAGATCCCTGCGGCGCGGGAACAGTCTTGCCATCACCAGCCAGAACACAAAGACCCCTGCCCAGCGCCAGAACATGGCGAACAACTGCCAGTAAGCCGGCTTTAGCGGAAGGATGAACCCGGTCAACTGATAGAGCAATGCCCACACAGGCCGGGAATCGGAGAAGTATTTTGTAGTCGCTTCGGTGCCAAGCTGGTAACGGATCCACGAGATGGGCTGGTCGTCCCAGTAAAAACCAAGCCGCCAGAAGGACAGTCCATAGGCAAGGATGGTCACGATGAACAATGCGAGGGGAGTTGCAAATGGATGAGAAGAAACGGTATCGATTCTTTTGAGAAAATTCTTCATGGATGGGTATATCTTATCCTGAAATTCCCGGTTTGGTCATCCCATTGTCACGGGGCGGGCGGTCAAACCAGTAGATGAGTCCGCCAACGAGACTGCCCGCCAGATTCAAAGTGAACACCGTCAGTGAGAAGGCAACCGCGTCCGCGGAGGTGATGCCCCATGAGGTGGAAAATATGACAAACACACTCTCTCGGATACCAATCCCGTTGACCGATAAGGGGAGAAGGACTGCCAGATATAACAACGGCACGAAAAGGAACAGATCGCTGAGTTTCACCGGCAACTGGATGGCCGCGGCGACCAGGCGGTATAAAGAAATATCTGCAAACTGGATGAGGAACGAAATGAGGAAAACGCCAGCCAACATGCCGGGATGCCTCACTTTGAATCGAAAACTATGGACCCAATCCTTCAAGCGCAGTTTTTCCATGAAAGGGAATCGTCCCACGAAAGCTTCCGCCCACCTTCCAAAGGCAGGCAGGGTCGAAACGGCAGTGATGCCCGTCAACGCCAGAAACACGCTACCGAGTAACAGCCAGAAGGACCAGTCTGAGGCAAGGTCAAGGCGGATCGAAAGCACGAGCAGGCCCAAGGTCACGAGCGAACCGTAGCTGAGGATGCGTTCATAAAAAATGGTGGCGGCAACCGCCTCCACTTTGCCGGTGTCCCGCCCGCCGGAGTAGAGTCGGAATACATCCCCGCCCAGACTGCCGGGGAAAAAGTTGTTGAAAAACAAGCCAGTCATGAGCCATCGGAAGAGAACGCCGAGATATTGCGTAACATCCCATGCCTTGAGCAGAACTTTCCAGCGCAGGGATTGCAAACCGACAGAGAAAAAATAGACCAGGAAGAATGCCAGCAGATACAGCGGATTGATACGGCTGAATGCGCGTGCGATCTCTGTAAACGCCGAAAGTTTTATGAGGTATGCCAAGAGCAGGCCACTGGCAACGATGCGCAGGATGAGCGAAACCGCGGGCTTCCTGAGGAAGTTCCACACGCGGAAAAGGAAAGAGGCATTATCCATTCAATATCACGCGGCGGGCTTCAAACGGAACACAAACCCGTTTTTCGATTCGTATTCCAGATGGAAACGGGGATGGTTTACAAACGCCATGTTGCCCTGTGGAAATAAATGCACTACAACTATTTCACGCGGGTGCATTTCCAAGGATTTCAGGATCTTATCGATGACCTTCGCGATGAGCATTTCATCGAAAGGGTTGGAAAAGAACAACAGATTGGCTTCGGACGGAATCTCATATTCGGCAGCGTCCATGTGGACAACCTCAAACTCGGTCTTGCTTTTCGTTTTTTGTTTAAATGTTTCGATATTCCTGCGGCAGATCTCAACCAGTTCAATGGAAAATTCCACGCCAATAACCTTGCGGAATCCCCTTTCTGCCGCCATGAGCATCACCTTGCCTTTTCCGCTTCCAAAATCGACAAGACAACTGTTGGGCACATCGACTTTGATATGCGAAAATGCCTTCTTGAAAAGATACGCATTGGTACCTTCGTAATAGCGACCATGCACCTTGTTGGGAGAATCGATCTCCAGTTCATCCAGAAGTATTGTGTTAATGGTCTCCACCTTGTATTTATAATCAAAAATCAGGTCTGAAAATATATACTGAAGGGTGGCAAAAAATCCGACCTTTGATATGTTTCGAAGCACCATCTTAACGTTCTTCAGGTTCATTAATTGAATCAACGACGCCATTTCATCATTCCTTTTCCGAGAGAGTTCTACAAAACATATCGAATAAGCGGTGACAGAAAGCCGCTGGTGACCCGGGCAGGCAAATGGGATATTATTTTTTTTGTCCAGGAAAATCGATCAAAGGCACGAACAACAGGCTCGGATAACCGGCCTGGAACAAAATACCTGTATGTATCACTGGGTTCCATACCCCAACCTTGTTTAAACAATTTCAAACTTTCATTCCCCTTGGGTGACTCACCGTGGTTGAACCATTGGTACCCTTGCGCCACGCCATCCTGGATGATTTTCCAGATCAGAAAATGCATCGGCTCATAAGCGGTGCTCAAATCCAAGGCCGACCATCCACAATAGACTTCACCGTATCTCCAGAAGGTAAATATCCCACCAATGGATTTACCGTTATGCCTCGCCATATAGATTCTGGCAGTCCCATCTGGGTAATGAGAATAGATGTTGCGGAAGAGTTTTTCAACATGGGGGATAAATCCATGTTTGCGCGCATACAGATTGGCATAAAGTCTGTAAAACTCCCCTACTAAACTTCCATCATTATCGACGACCAGTTCCACCTCTTCATGGAATTTTGGATCCTTTAGAATTCTTCTGTAATTTCGCCTGAAATTCTTGAAAATCTTTTCAGGGGAATTATTCAACGGCAATCGATAAGTGTAGTCAAGCCGCTCCAAATACGGCAGACGTTTATCCTCAGGCAGAGGGACGGGTGAGATAATTTCCGCATATTGTAAAGTTGATGCCTTTTTTATAATTGCGTCCAGAATTCTGTCCAGTATGGGTTCTGAATCATAAAGGGGACCAAAATAACTGGGGAACAAACTGGTCAGATAATGTGCGCCGCCCAAAATCGGTCTGCACAAAAAAAGCGGACATACACCCACCACTTTTTCATCTTCCAACGCAATCAAATGTTGAGTGGAAACGCCATAGGTATCCCATAACACCGCAGCCCACTCAAGATCGTGTCCAAAACGCGCCCCGGGTTTGCCGGCAACGTAAGCGGAATATTTCTCATATAAATCTTCGCGTATAGTTATCACATTGATCATGAATTCAAGACACTCTTCATCCTTGATATGACTTACGTTTAACGAATTATCACACAATCCCGCGAATCAGGCCTGGACCCAACACCCGCACAACGAATGAAGGAAGCAGTTTCCACACCTGAATGGCAAACTGGAACTTCGCACTCTTCTGGTTCAACTCAGGGACAGGTCCGCCTTTGGGAAGGTAATACCAATAAGCAAGAGGCGCCTTGCGCGGTCTCCATTTCATTTTATAAAGTTCATTCCCGGAGTCGTTCAAACTGCGCCCCATGTCACAGACCCTGATTCCCTTATTGCAATAATGCTCGAGTACTGACCAGTACAAGAACTCGCCTGCATAATTCGAGCGAAAATCGTACAAGATATTGGCGTGCAGATTCGTGGCCACTCCATTTTGATAGACCAAAACCCCCGCGCCGGCAAGTATCCCGGTTGCATCCCTGAG
>DATIUT010000095.1:0-11796 GCA_035466615.1 Anaerolineales bacterium
ACATCCTTCCATAAATTGATGGGATGATGCTCATGATTTAAAACAAAAGGACAGGAATTATCCTGTCCTGATCTGTCAGCTATTTGCCGTACCACATGCGGACCAGCAGATTGTCCCTTAAGGTGAATCGGTTACTTGGCCGTGACGTTCAACCTGCCGACCTGTACATACGGGAACAGCCCGGAGAAATACGAAAATGAACCGCTGATCCATTCGCGTTCCTTGCTGATGGCAGTGATGTCTTTAAGGGCGGCATAGGCATTGCCTGCCAGCATCACATCCTTGACGCGGCCCGTGATCTTGCCATTCTCGATCTTGTAACCCAAGAAAACATTGACCGAGAACTCACCATTGATGGGATTGCCCTGTCCCAGCCCGAGGAAGTCATGCACCATCAGACCTTCTTCAATACCGCTGACCATCTCTTCAAAGGATTTGTCACCGGGACTCATGACCAGATTGGTCAGACCTCGGTTCGTTCCATGACCTGTGGGATGCTCCCCGGCTCGACCGGCCGTATCCAAATCGTAGATAAAGTTCCGCAAAACGCCGTTCTCGACCAGCGGCATGACCTTGCGTACCACACCTTCGTTATCGAACGCGCTGGTGTTGGGACCAAATTCCACTGTTGGGTCGTCAATCAGCGTAAAGCTGGGATGCGCGATCTGTTGACCGAGCTTATCGCGCAACGGCGAAGCGCCCAGAAAAACATTCTTGCCATCCAGTGCCATGCCAAGCGAGAGCAACACGGCGATAAAGCCGCCCGGCGTGAAGATGACCGGCATGGCTTTCGATTCGACCGGTACGATCTTCTCCGCCATGCGGAAGTATTCGATGGCGCGCGCTGCCACATCCTCGGTGTCCAATTCGCGCTTCTTCTGCCCGACGCTGTGCCCGGCAAACAGGATATCGGTGCCGCGTGTCCATTGACCGCCTGCACCCACATCGAAGTTGGTGTGTGCCTCGGCGTAGGTCGCTCCCTTTGAGTTGGCAAACTCGATCTTGGTGATCGTGCGGTTGACTCCCGCCCCGGCCAGAATCTCAGGGTTGTAGGCTTTAATCATGTCCATCATCTGCTGGCCCATGCTGATCATCTCGGGCTTTTGGAGGGGCAGCAGTTCCGGGTCGAAGATCTTGACCGGGTTCAACTCGCCCGGCCCCGGCAGTTCGAAATGAGCCTTGCTCCCAAACTCAGCGGCTTCCAGCGCGCGGTTGACCACACCTTCGATGTCCGACGGATCCGTGGTGCTGGATATGCCAACCTTGCCGTCCTTGATGACTTTCACGTTGATATTCGTCCGCTGGGATGATTCAGCCGATTTCAATTTGTCGTTCTCGAAATCCACCGCGCTGGTTTCCTGCGTGGTCATCACGGCCTGGGCGCCATCAGCCTTTTCCATTGCCTTTTGGATAATCTGTTCGACGATCATGTTACTCACCTCCCACGACACAGTTTTGAATACGGATGTGCGGTCCGCCGATGCCGACGCGCAACGGATATTGATTGCCTTTACCGCAGCCCCCGCGTCCGTTGGTCATCCATTCCAGATCGTTACCGATCATGTCTATATTATTCAAGGTTTCGAAGACGTTGC
Source organism: Anaerolineales bacterium (assembly GCA_035466615.1). Lineage (GTDB taxonomy): Bacteria > Chloroflexota > Anaerolineae > Anaerolineales > Villigracilaceae > Defluviilinea. Next base: position 1,596 of record DATIUT010000095.1, read on the forward strand.
CGGTCAGCGTCACATCCCGCACCAGTTCAGCGACTTGCCCGTTACGGATCATGTACCCATAGGCGGCGCTGAATGTGAACATTTCCATGGCAGTCTGCCCGCCGAACATGTCGATGGCATACACACCCAGTTCCACATCCTTGATCATGTCCTCGAATTTAGAATTGCCGCTGTCGAGATAGGTGTTGGTCATGCGCACAATGGGAGGGTGCTGAAAGTGAACCGAACGCGCGTTGCCGGTCGGTTGTTCACCCATCTTCGCGGCTGTCTCGCGTGAATGCAACCGTCCGACCAGAATGCCATCTTTGATCAGGTAGTTCTTTCGGGTTGGCGTTCCTTCGTAGTCATAGCGGTGTGTACCCAGCCCGCCGGGGATCGAACCATCATCGAGGATGTTGAGGTTATCCACACCGAAACGTTTGCCCAACACCATGATCTCCTTCATCTGGGGATTCTCGTAGACGAAATCCGCTTCGCTCAAGTGACCGAATGCCTCATGCGTAAAAACACCGGTCATCCTGGGATTGGTGACCACCGTGTATTTGCCACCTTTCACAGGGCGAGCTGAAAGCAACTCGACCGCCTTGACAGCGGCTTCTTTCGCTTTGTCATGGAAGCCCTCAACCATCTGATATCCCTCTGCTCCGCCAGTGGATTTGAACCCTTCTTGGACAATATCCCCGTCACGGGCGGTGGCATTAAGATACACAACTATATTGGGTTTTTCCTCCATAATATAGGCGCCCTCACTGCTCGCAAACCAGACCGTCTTGAAATTGTCGGCATACAGGGTGGTTGTGGTCTGGATTTTCTCATGATACTTGAGCAGTATCTGGTTGTATTCCTCAAGGAGCGCTTTCTTCTCAGAGAGGGGAATCTCGCGGAAATCCTTTTTCATCGAGGCTTGGATTTCATCCACCACTGGTTCGATTGGCGCGAGCTGGCTGGTTTCCTTGCCAACCAGTTTGGCGGTGGCACAAGCCTCCTTGACGCGCGACTCAAGATCGGTCAGGTCGTTGAACGTGGCGTATCCCCAGCCGCCCTTATACAACGCACGCACGATTCCGCCAACGGTCCGCGATGAACCGATGTTGTCCAATTCAGGTCCGCGGAACACCACTTGTGATTCAGTCTTGTCCTCGATGCGAATGTCGGCGTAATCCACTTCGTGGACTTTCAAGGCTTCGGTCAGGCGATCTCTCATTTTTTTCTCCTTGACTGCAAGATGAGCTATCTGGACTCTTCCATTCTAACTATTCAGATGCCTCAATTCAAGTGGTTTTTATAACTTTCTTCATCGGCTGGGACGGTAATCCCACTCCATCGAAACTGTGGATGGAGCGCAGGCCTGTGGATTTGCGATAGCCCATTTCGAGATAGAACGGGACGGCATGGATTGTAGCCAGCAACTTGAACACGGTCACACCGCGGGAAACGTATTCCTTTTCAAAGCGCTCCACCAGTTTCCGCCCGATGCCCTGATAATGATGCGTTCCACTCACGAACAGACTCTGCAACACCGTCCTGCCCAACTTATCCACCCGGCCGCCCCGCAACACGCCGACAATTGCCCCATCCGCCTCAGCCACCCACACGCTGGGAGCGCGGATCGCGTCCGCGATATCCTTTTGATGGGACGGTTCCGACGAGCGCGCATGCAAAAAAGGACCGAGCATCGCGTCTTGATGTTTGCTTGTTACTTCGGATAGGTTGAATTCACTGTAGGTATCCGCGATTAACACGCCGACAGCGTGTGCATCGCTTTCTAGATAACGCCGAATGGTGAGCATGGTTTCCTCCGCCTCTGGAGATTATCCCACCGCTTCGTAGATTTTCCCAAAATCCAACACGGACATAAACCGAATCCCCAATTAATAAATTTCGTTATCGCAGAAGGAAATCCCTCACCGCTTCGTCCCACCCAAAAACCATCAGAATCGGGGTGAGGGCGAGCGGGCTGTCTTCCTCCATACGAAGTGACAAAGCCAATGCGCCAGCCGCTGGCTGCAACTTTACTTTTTCTTCTGGTCCAACTCTTGTCTCCGCTGTTTTCGTTTCTGTTCCTGTTCCTGCTCGAGTTGCTGTCGTTCCTGTTGCCGCAATAGACGTTTCTGTTCCTGTTGTTGCTCCAGTTCCAACTGTTCCTGTTGCCGCAGTAGGCGTTTCTGTTCCTGTTGCTGTTCCAATTGTTGCTGTTCCAGTTGCTGCGGTTTTTGTTTCTGTCCCTGTTTCTGCTCCAGTTCCAACTGTTCCTGTTGCCGCAGTAGGCGTTGCTGTTCCTGTTGCTGTTCCAGTTCCTGCCGTTTCTGTTTCCGCTGTTCCATTTCCTCGTCTTGCTGTTTCTGTGTCATCATGTATTCCTTTTTAATAAGGGGCCAGTACAAATTCCAAATATACCTGACCCATCTGGGATCTTTATCCACCGATCGCGCACGTGGATTGATCGGACTTGTGTTGTCGTATCGAATATAGCACGGTTCGCATCGTTTTGTCGCCCCGGTTTTGTGATTTAAAATTCTGGTAAATTCCCCACAACGGACTCATTCAAATTCGATCCCACCCCAGCCTCGCGAAATATCCCCAAGACTTGAGGGTCAAACCAACTCCTTGATTTTCCTTGCCACCTGTAACAGGTTCTTCAAAATATCGTCGTTCCTAAAACGAATGACCTTCAGCCCAACTCATTCAAAGCCTTCTCTCGCCTCGCATCTTCTTCCTGCTGCAAGTCATGGACATCTCCATCGACTTCAATAACCAGCCCCGCCTTATGGGAATAAATCTATAAATGCCCATCCAGCCACTCGATCATCACCTTGAACACTTCTTTCTGTTCGGATTCGTTGTGAATCTCGTGATACAAGCCCTCCCATAACTTCAAAGTGACATCCTTGTTCGTTGCTCCCGCGAGTTTGGCAAAGTCTTCGCTTCCGTTGGGATAGGTGAGTCTGTCCGCTTTGCCGTGCATGATGAGAAGTGGAGGTCTGAATTCCTTTGCGTGCGTGAAGCAAAGGTCAATGGCGGTCAATGCCGCCTTGCCCAGCCCGAGGCTTGTCCTGTCATGCACCAGAGGGTCGTTGACATACGCGGCCACCACTTTTTGATCGAGTGAAATGGCTGTGGCATCCAATCCGCTGGGCATGGTCATTGTGGGGGCAAGTGTCCCAAGGATTTTTGCCAGGGCAATCTTTGCCTTTTGTTCCTGTAAGGCAGAGCGTAACGCGGCGCCGGTGACGATCACACCTCGGATTCCTTCGGGAAATCGGGTCGCATACGCGAGCGAGAGCAATCCGCCGAGGCTGTGACCGTAGAGGAAGATCTGGGTTTTGGGGCGGTTTTGCAATTGAAACTGCACAAACTGACGAATATCCTGCAAAACGGCATCGAGCGAGGGGAAATGTCCGCGTGCGCCGCCGGTGTTGCCATGGCCGCGCAGGTCGAAGCCAAAGAGGGCATAACCCGCGTCGTTCAGCGCTTTCCCCACGTGTGCATAGCGCCCCGTATGTTCGCCGAGTCCGTGGATGAGGCAAACCACAGCTTTTGGTTTCCCCTCCGGTTCCCAACCCTGCATATAGAATGTGATGTCGTCGTTCATGTCTGTTTTTGATTCGGGTGTTTGCATGTTATTTTCCATCGGTGATCGTGAATTCGCAGGTTTCCTCACCTTTTGCCTTGCAGGAGGTTTCCTCTACATCGAAATTTTTTCCCGTTGCCCAGAGCAGGCTTTCGCGGATGAGCCCCTGGGTCACATGGCAGATCGGCGCTGAGGCAGACTGGCCGTCAGTGCTGGGAGAGGCATGGTCCGCGAGAAGCAGGTCGAGGTCCAGGGTGTGAATCGTGATGTCGCCCGAACCGGCCCCAATGAATTTACCGAGCAGTTCGAGAGTTGATTTGCGGCGCGTCGAAAGAGGCAGTCGTTTGATGACCGCGGCTTGTGCCTTGCCTCCCAGGGCGGCATCCTCCAGAAGATGATGCCACAAATGTTGTCCCACACGAATGAGAACACCGCGTGCGCCGCGTCCATAATAGGTGCGCATGGCGGCCTGCAGGGACGCGTATACCCTTGCCGACTCAACCGCGTTTGTTTTGGCAAAGGTTTCAGGCTTCGACCAATCCGCAGGGAATTGGGAAAGGGACAGCATGGCGTTGAATTGGTCGCTTCCCAGTTCCTTCGCTACCGTTTCCACAAAGCGGCTTAGTACGCGGTTCGAGAATTTTGTTCCGCTCACTCCTTCACATCCCCCACTTCGAACCTGCAATATTCATCGCCCTTTGCGGTGCAGTGTGTTTCGACGACTTCATACTCTTTGCCCGTTGCCCACTGCACTGCCTCGGCGACAGAACCAATGTAAAGATAACAAATGGGATGGTCGCTATGGCGGCTGTGGCAGATGCCGCACGTGGCATCCACGTATGCAAGCCTGTCGCCGCTTTCATCCACCCAGGCATTGACCTGTGCGTTGCTCTTCTTCAACGCGTCTGCCATGCCGTTCAGGATGAACTTGATACGCTGCCTCTCAGGCATCAATTTCAGGGCCACCCCGGCAACGCCCATCAAGGCGGCCTGCTCCTGTATGCCATACTGGAAGGAGGCCTTGCCGATGCGGCGCAACATGCCCCTTCCGCCGCGTCCGTAAAACTCTTCGATGGCCTGGTTCAACTGCGCATATTGCGATGTCTTGATGGCTGGTTCCAGATCGTTTGGAGGAAAATTGCCCGTGAACCGATCCAAGCCGCATGACTTGAGAACCGCGTTCAGGCCGTTATCCCCCATCACCTCCTGCATCGAGGTCAGGGCCTGCCTCATAAGCGAATTGATGATGACCGCATCTTCCCTGGCTGTCATACTGCCTCCTTTGGTCGGGTAACTAATGTCATGAAGATGATGGGCTAAAAACCCTTCACATCGAAAGTATACACGGGATATGTCTCGCCCGTGCGGACGAATCCCATCCTTTGATACAGCCTCAATGAAGTCTGGTTATTGCTCTGCGTATTCACGGAGAGTTTGAGATAACCATTCTGCACAAGCCGCTCAAACAGGTCCCCCAGCAAAGCCCTGCCCACACCGCGTCCCTGCGCAGAGGGATGTACCGCCAGGCGCGCAAGATGTGCATGTCTCCCGGCGACAGTCGTCATCTGATAACCGATCACACCGTGTTCATCCTCTGCAACCATAGCGAACAGGGATTGCGCCAAAGCCCGCCGCAACGTCTCCTGCGAGTTATGCCATAACAGGTCGAACGACGCGCCGTCCACAACTGTGACATGGGGGAGGTCTGCTTCCGTCATCTTTCGGATTCGAACTCCCTCCGCTTCGCGCGGTGCCCAGGGCTGATACGACCACTCGAGCATCACAATACTCTGACAGTTCTGGAACCCATTCAATTCCAATACTTTTTGAAACCACGAATGTTGCACAATGGCGGCGACCCTCGCCCCGCCCGCATGTGCGATATCCTCTCTTGCCGTATTCCAAAGAACGGTCCATGCGTTCTCCGCAGACCAATATCCCGAATAAACGAACAACCGCACCCAGGCGATCCCATCCGTTTCCTCGGGACATGCCAGTGCGGCTGTGATCTGGGTGCCTTCCTCCACTGCCCAGAAAAAACCCCCACCCAGCCATTCCAACGGCGAGCGCCAGTCAAGGTGACGGTGTGAGCGGGTCTCAAAGAAGATCAGGTTCGAGAGTCGCTGATGGTCGTTGAGGTCCGCCGGGCGAACCTGTGTGTTGATCACTACCGGATAAATCCAATTCGCTTGAGGAACTTCATGATGCGCTGGGTGAAATTCGGCTTTTCAACAAGGCGCAGGGAGTCATACACATCCATTTGGGCGGCGGTGATGCGTCCGAGTTTGAGGTTGAGGTTCGCGGCGGCTTTTCGCACGACCGAATGCATATCGCCTTCGCCCGCCTCCTCCAACATGGACGCGGCACGTTCGTATTCCGCCAACGCCTCATCATATTTTTTGAGACCTTCCAGCGCGGCAGCGCGGTTGCCCACTGCAATACCCTGCCGTTTAACATCTCCCGCCTTTTGAAAGACTGCTTCCGTGCCGTCAGTGGCTTGCAGGGCATCCTTTGCCTTGCCTGCCTGCAACAGCGCCACGCTCTGGTTATTCTTCATTTCCGCCGCGTTCAATTCATCCTGCATGTTCGCATATGACTGCGCGGCCTGAGCGAACAGTTCCGCCGCGACGGCATGATTCCCTTTTGTATATTCCTCCTTGCCCCGTTCAGCCAGTTTGATGGGATCGTTATTTTCCACTCGAAAATCCTATAAAGTAATATCCAACAGATCCTCCGCGACCGAGCGCAGTTTATCCTTGGACATGTTGCTCAACTTCATTGCCAGTTCCAGATACGGGCGGTTCACCGGCAACGACACAAACTGGCGCAGTTCCTCCGGCAGTTCCAGGAAATTCTGTATGGCTTCCTCGTTCGTCAGCCACTGCCCGATGGGCCCGCTCCGATCGAAGAAGGTTTCGATGCGTCCGCCCAGGGTGGAAACCAGCACTTCCAATTCTGGCAATGGGATGGAACGTTCGCCCAGTTCATAGGCTTTGATGCGCGCGCCGGAGATACCGGTTTCATGCGCGAGGTTGCGGATGGAAATGCTCGCATTCGTCCGTTCCTGCCTGAGCAAGGCGCCGATCTTGCGCTGACGCACCGACAAAATTTTCGGCATGTCAAGCGCCTCTATGGGAAGCGGCGTATTGGATTTGATCTCCCTGCTCCAAAATTGATCGATGGGCAAATCCAGATAATAGACCAGCGTTTCAAGTTCGGGCAGTGAAGGGGCTCTATGTCCCTCCTCATAAGCGCGGAAAACGCCGCTTTTGGTGCCAATCGCGTCCGCACATTCCTTGATGCTTCGGCGCGCAGCCATGCGCGCATCGCGGATCAATACGCCTAATTTCTTGGATCGAATGGTGATCTGGGTCTTTTTATCCATGGTGCCTCAACAGTTTGATTATAGCAGAGGCTTTCCCGCTTATCGTCTCGATCCCGCCCCACCGCCAGACATGAAAATTTCGGCGCCAAGTTTGAAACCCGCCGCTTCAAGCCGCGGACCGAAGATCGGGCGAATACCAGTGGCCTTTAACTCACCCAATATTCTGCCCTCCTGTCCTACGCCGGTTTGCTCGAATTTGAAGACATCCGTAAGCACGATCGTTTCGCCTTCCATGCCTGCCACTTCGGTGATGGCGGTCACTTTGCGCGAGCCGTCCTTCAAACGGGTCTGCTGGACGATCAGGTCGATGGCAGAGGAAATCTGCTGTCGCACCACCTTGAGAGGGAGATCCATGCCAGCCATCAGCACCATTGTCTCCATGCGGGAGAGCGCGTCGCGCGGAGAGTTGGCATGGAGCGTGGTAAGCGAGCCGTCGTGTCCCGTGTTCATCGCCTGCAACATGTCCAATGTTTCGCCGCCGCGGCATTCGCCCACCACAATGCGATCCGGGCGCATGCGCAGGGCATTGCGCACCAGGTCACGGATCGTCACCGCGCCCCGGCCATCAATGTTTGCCACTTTGGTCTCCAAACGAAGGACATGGTCCTGCTGAAGTTGTAATTCCGCCGCGTCCTCGATGGTGACAATACGGTCATGCTCTGGAATAAAACTGGAGAGTACATTAAGAAGCGTGGTCTTGCCTGAACCGGTCCCCCCTGAAATGACAATATTCAAATGTGCATGGACACAGGCGCGCAGGAACTCTCCCATGTTCTTTGTAAGCGAACCGAACTCGATCAACTTCTCGATAGAAAGTTTATCCTTTTTGAATTTGCGGATGGTGATGCATGGACCATCAATCGAGACCGGTCGTATCACTGCGTTCACGCGGGAACCATCCGGCAGGCGTGCATCCACAGTGGGGCTGTCCGCATCCACACGGCGACCGAGGGGCAGGATGATTCGGTCAATGATCCGCATGACATGATCGTCGTCATCGAATGTGACACCGCTTTTTGTCACCCGGCCATTTTTTTCGATGAAGACCTTCTTCGGCCCGTTGACCATGACCTCGCTGACATCGGGGTCATCCAGCAGGGGCTGGATGGGGCCAAAACCCGTGAACTCATCCACGATCTCATGGAAGAGATGCTTCCGCATATCCTCCGGCAGGTTCACCCGGGTTTGGGCGTAGATCTCATTCAGGCGCTGTTTGATAAGTTCCGCCCGGTCGCCCAATTGCAGGGGTTCGCCTTCCATCGAACGGCTGACGTTCTCGACAAGATAGCGTTTGAACTTGAGCAGGTCGGCTGAGGTCAGCCGGTTGAAGTTGGAGGAGATCGGGGTTGCCATTAGGAATTGCTCTCCTCACCTGATTTTTGTTCCGGCATGACCCACACGATATGATCGCGCCTTACAGCCAGGAACGGCGAATGGAACAGCGTCTGCCCATCGGGTCCCTGTACGTGTACATCGGTCAACGCCAGGAAGTTCTCTTCCCGGTCGAGTTCGTCCTTCACGCGTTGCTCGCGGCGCACATGCATCCGCCCGCGCATCATGTGGGTTGTGGTCTGTATGGTCACATAGATCGCGACCTTGGAAACAATATCCGTGAATACTTTTCCGTTTTCATCATATTCAATGGTCATGGCACCTCTTGCTATCTTTGAATACAAAACACTGTTTTGCCGTCAGGAACATTATGAACGGCTCCGATCAAACAGGAATGATTCAGGCAGGTATTGTTCCTGCTTTTATTGATTATCCTAAAAGTGTAGCCGAAGCGGGCGGGAAATGACCTTGCACTTTACTTAAGGCGACTTTGCACACGCAGTTGACGGGCAAATTTCACCATGTCCGCTGCTGTATCCTTGAAAATGATGGTGGCTGTATCCTTGGGATATTTTGTAATGATTGGCTGGTTGAGGTTGTTCGCCAGCGCAAAATTGCTCCCCATGTATGGCAATGTCGTCTTGATCGGGAAGCCGATGATCTTCTCCGCCTCCGTCTTGGTCAAACCTTCCAGCCCGACTGCGCGGTTCAGGATGGCATAAACGCTTTGTATGTCGATGCCCTGTTCATGCAAATAATCCCAAACCGTCTTGGTCAACTTGACAGTGCTCAGGTCGGTGGAAACGATCAGGGGGATGAGGTCGGCCTGTTGGATCAGGGGCAGGCTGATGCGTGAGAGTGAACGTCCAATATCCAAGATGATGAAATCAAATGAAGCGCGAAGTACATCCACGATCTGCCCGATGCGTTCGCCTTTCAGCTTGTTCCCATGTTGTGGATCGGGAGAACCAGCCAGCAATTGGAACTTCCACAACTCCGGCACGGGCAGTTTTTTGAGGAAGTATTCCCGGTTCGTTTCCGCGGGTGGGAGGTCTGCCACTGCTACAAGATTCTCCTTCCCCCCGTAGCCAACAATCTGCGCGATGGAACCGATGGGCAACACAAGGTCGGCAACAACCACGCGCGCTTCCGGTTGTTGTTCTTTGATGGTCATCGCAAGGTTGGCGCACAGGGAGGAGGTACCCGTCCCACCTTTGGCGCTCAGGAAGACGATCAACAGACCGTTTTCCTCTTCTTTCTGACTTGACTCTAAAATTCCCGGTTTGATCGTTCCGGCGCCGAACACGCGATCAAATGCCTGATATAACTGGGTAACCGCCTCCGAGGATTTGACAATATATTCCTCCACCCCCGCTTTCAGGCAGGCTTCCCTGCGCGCAGGGGCCGGGTCGCTGGAAAACGCAACGATGTGCATTTTGCCTGAGCGGGCGTTCTGGCGTAATTTTTGAACGAACTCGATATCCTGAATATCAGAGAATGTGGGATCGAACAGTACGAGGTCCGGCTGATCGCGCCATGCAGAGATCAATGCCTCCTTGCCGGAACTCACTTCCAGAACATTGAATTGTCTTTCCTTCAATACGCTCGAGAGATAAGCACGGGTGGCTGGATTTTCATCCACAACCAGAACTGTTTTTCCAACCATTACAACTCCCTGCCCGGCCTATTCTTCGATGGGGGGCATTAAATATCCCAGGCCGGAACGGGTCACAATATGCTTCGGGCTATGCGCATCATCTTCCAGTTTTTGCCTCAAACGGGCAATGCTCACCCACAGGATTTCCTTATCCGAGCGGTATTCGGGACCCCACACACTGGTGAGAAGTTCCTCAGAGGACATGATCTTGCCGACATGATGGGCAAATTGCAACAACAAACGATATTCGGTTGCC
>DATIUT010000096.1:0-2455 GCA_035466615.1 Anaerolineales bacterium
CGTCAGCATCCAACAATTCAAGGTATTGACTGGCTACACGCGTCCGATTGACGCATCACGCTACACCCATCTCAACTGGGCATGGGATGAGGCCGGGGCAAACACTTTGTATCATAAACATTTCTACGGGCGCAAACCCATTCCATTGATCACGAAAAGCATGGGGAAACACCTGAGCCGGGTTACCGACCGCGCCTATCAGGCTGAAACCCTGCATACCAATCTAAATGAGTCGTTTGGAAATCGAAAGTACTGATTCTTACTGCGAAGTAAAGATCCTTGGAGTTAAACCTTTGCGAATTTTGTGCCCTTCGTGATTAGATGATCTTCACAATCGTTTCCTTCGTTTCGATCACCTCGGCCTGTATCTTCCCCGCCGACAATTCGCGCAATTCATTTTGAAATTCATCCACCAACTCCACAGGGAACTGCAGAGTCATCATCACATCTTCTGTAAAATCTTCACCCAAAACTTCCCCGCCATTTCGTCCAACCAGTAATCTGACCCGTTCCAAAAGGCTGTATGGAATTGCAATCATCGCCACGTGAACCTGCACCCTCCTGCCTCTTTCCACTTCATTGACAACCATCTGTGTGGATTCGGTATATGCCTTCACCAATCCGCCCGTTCCCAGCAACGTTCCGCCAAAATAACGCGTGACCACAACAGCCACGTCACCAAGTCCGCTTCCGCGCAGTACGGCCAAAGCGGGCCTGCCGGATGTTCCCGCCGGTTCGCCGTCATCCGAACAAAACTCGGTGACTGTATTCCCGCCACCGACAATATAAGCGGGGACATTATGCGACGCGTCCGCAAATTCCTTTTTGATGCGGGCGATGAAAGCCCGCGCCTCGTCCGCGTTGAAAACAGGGGAGAGTGTTGCGATGAAACGCGAATTCACCACAACATGTTCGCGGCAGATTTCAGTGAGAGGGATGGAATAGGGTTTGGTCATATGGATAAATTGTAACGGATACTTTGCCATCAGCCTGAAATAAATGTACAATCAAGGCATGGACATGGCGTCCCGACTCTCCAAAATCATCCCATCCTCCCGCGTCCGTAACCGCCTGATTGACCGCCTCGCCTACGCCAACGACGCCTCGTATTTCCGGCTGGTGCCTCAGGCTGTCGTACAACCGAATTCCATCAGCGAAATCCAATCCCTTTTCAAATTCACACAACAAAACAAGATCCCCATGACCTTCCGCGCGGCAGGGACGAGTCTTTCGGGTCAGGCCGTGACGGATGGCATTCTCGTGGATATTTCCAAGCATTGGGGAAATTACAGTATCGAGGACAGCGCGAAGCGCATCCGTTTTCAGCCTGGCATCATAGGTGGATTTCTCAATATCGTATTGAAGCCGTACAAACGCCGCATTGGGCCTGATCCCGCTTCCATAGACGCGTGCATGATGGGCGGCGTCCTTGCCAACAACTCCAGCGGCATGTGTTGTGGCGTGACCGAAAATTCGTATCGCACCATCCATTCGATGACCTTTGTTTTGCCAAACAGTTTCACCCTCAACACAGCCGATCCCAACGCAAATCAAATCTTTGAAGACGAACAACCGCATATCGCAAAAGGACTGCTCGAACTTAAGCAGAGAATTGTCAATTCAACGGCTGAATATAAAGGCGAAACATTAGCCGCAAAAATCCAACGCCGTTATCAAATGAAGAATAATAACGGCTATCTGTTGAATGCCTTCCTGGATTTCGATACACCGCTCGATATTCTCACCCATCTTCTTATAGGCTCGGAAGGCACGCTCGGGTTCATCGCCGAAGCTGTGCTCCACACCCTGCCCGACTATACCTGCAAATACACGGGGCAGATGTATTTCAAGAACGTTCGAGAGGCCGCCGCCGCGATTTATCCCATCAGGCAGTCAGGCGCGCGGGCCGCTGAGATCATGGACCGGGAAGCCCTGCGTTCAGTGGAACATCTCCCCGGAGCGCCGGAAATTCTCAAGCAGTTGCCTGATGGTGCGACAGCCATCCTGGTGGAGTACCAAGCCGAAGACGCAGAATCAATTTCCAGATTTGGAAAAGAAGCGGAGCGCGTCATCGGGCAACTACGCCTGATTCACGATGTCCATTTCACGGATGATCCGGTCGCACAAGCCGCACTGTGGAAACCGCGCAAGGGCATCATTCCATCGGTCGGCGCGATGCGTCCTCCAGGCACGATCTCGGTCAACGAAGATGTTGCCTTTCCAGTTGAGCACCTCGCCGATGCAGTGACAGACCTGCGCCAGCTCTTCAGCGATTTTGGTTATCACGACGGCGCCATCTTTGGTCACGCCAAGGATGGCAATCTGCATTTTCTTGTCAACCAGGCATTCGACACCACTGCGCAGCTTCAGCACTTTGACCATTTTCTGCGCGCCATGGTGGAGGTCGTCAGCGGGAAATATGATGGCTCACTGAAAGCCGAACATGGCACGGGTC
>DATIUT010000097.1:0-4705 GCA_035466615.1 Anaerolineales bacterium
TCGATTTCCGGCGCATCGCGATAGGACCGCCCAATCGCAATCCCCTTATCACGGCCCTCGACCAAAACATCCAGTGCTTTGCCGACATATGACTGATTAACCTGCATGGAAATACCCTGTTGCAATTCCATAAGGCGTGCGAAACGCTCCTGTTTCACTTCTGCAGCGATTGGGTCACCAAGCGGCTCACTAGTCGTTCCAGGCTCGAACGAAAATTGGAACGTCCCGACGCGGTCAAAACGAATCTCGCGGACAAAGTCAAACAAAGCCTGATATTCCTCTTCCGTTTCGCCGGGGTAGCCAACTATGAACGTGGTACGAATCGCTAAATTATCGATCTTAGTGCGCATCTTGCCGAGCGTTTTATATACCCAATCAATGTTCGACGGTCTCTTCATGCGATACAACGTTTTGGGATGCGCATGTTGAAGCGGCATATCGAGATACGGCAAAACCTGTTTGCTCGAAGCCATCACATCAATGAGACGGTCGGTTACATAACCGGGGTAGGCATACATGATGCGGATCCAATCCATATCAGGAACATGGGTCGTCAACTGCTCCAACAGAATCGCCAGACCATCCTTCATCCCAAGGTCATGACCGTAATCGGTCGTATCCTGTGCTATGAGGATCAACTCCCGCACGCCCATGTCCCGCAAACGACGCGCCTCATCCACAATAGACTCAACAGGACGCGATACAGCTGTCCCCTTGATGAGTGGAATCGCACAGAACGCACATGGACGGCGACAGCCATCCGCCACTTTGAGATAGGCGCTCGCTCCGGCTACCGAGGCGCGCATGGCTTCATGCTCATCCGTGCCGACGGTCTTGGCCTCATCCGGCAGGTGATACACCGGTTCCGGATGCGGACTTTTACGGAGTTCACGCACGACCTGCACAATATCCATCCATCGGCGCGTGCCGAGAACCCCGTCAACGCCGGGGACTTTCTCCGCCACTTCCGAACCATAGCGTTGGGTCAGGCATCCCGCAGCGATCAGAATTTGGTTATTCTTTTTGCCTTCTGCAAGTTCGCGCAATACATTGATTGATTCTTCCTTCGCGGGCCCGATAAACCCGCAGGTGTTCACGATCAGAACATTCGCGCGTGAAGGGTTTTCCACGGCGCGGTAGCCATCACGAATGAGCAACTGCGCCATCGAATCTGAGTCAACTGTATTTTTGGCACAACCTAATGAAACAAGATGAAAGGTATTTTTTGTCACCGATAAATTTTCCTCAAAACGTACCATGAGATAGATCCCGTGATGCTACAACTCCTATGGCACAGGTGTGCTGGATGGAATTGGCGTGCGCGAGGCAACCGGCGTGTTTGTCGGGCGTACAGTTGGGGACGGCGGGGCGGTGTTTGTGGGTGTTGGCAGGGGAAGCCCCGTCGGTGTGATGATCTCATCAGCGCGGTAAATATTGTTGACGATCTGGCCGAACGTACCCATCAGACCGAGGTCGCGTCCATTATAAGCAATACGGATGGCGGCGCCGCTTCCCACCAGAACCTCGACCTGCTCCTCCGCCTCGAACAGGTACGCATTCCCCGGTATGACCCTGCCCTCGAAGACCACTTCGCCATCCACAATCACGCGCACATACGTCCGCTCGACGGCCACCAGATTAACCTGAACACTGACATTGATGTTCACGGTTGGAATGCTGATCGTCGGTGTTGCTTCATCGAGGAAGGATTCGACAGGTAAAAATGTGGGCGTTGTCGTGAACAGGGATGGGTCTGGGGAGGCCAGCAACACATCTGAAATGGACGGCGCGGTCGGCTGGATTTCCTCCAGGCTTTGAAGCGTCAATACACGGTTGATACCCCAGATGACAAAACCTACCAGTAGAACAGCCATGCCAATGCCGAAGATCATATCGCCCGCGATGAAATTGCGCAGGGCAGGCATATTGGACAGGATAGGTTGACCGGGTTCCCGAACAGGTCTTTGCGGATTTCTTTCGCGATGCCTTGCTTGCAATGCGTCTGCAAAACGAAGCAAGACCACATCTACATCCATATCGAGGAAAGACGCATAATTCGATAACATGCCTCGAGTCTGAACAGTGGAGGGAAGCCTGTCCATTGCGCCCAGTTCGAGTGCCTCGAGATAATGTGCCTTGACACGGGTATTGCGCTCCACCTCTTCGAGATGCAGGCTCAATGTCTCACGGCGATGGCGGAGTCCGGCACCAATCTCTTTAAAGATCTCTTCTGAAAGTTGCTGGCTTTCAACTTGCGACGGTTCAGGGCGTTCGGAAATTACAGACGGTTCCGTCGCGGGGCTATCCTGCGTATCGCTTTTTCGGTTGGCCCGAACAGAAATCATCGAACTCACTCTGTTCAGCCATGTTTGCCAGAGATTCTCTGTGACATCGGGTTGAGGAGCTTCGTCATCCTTTGACTCGGCTATTTCTTCTACGACAGGCTCAGGTTGAGGGGCAGGTTCTTCAACAACTTTAGACTGCGATTCAACAACAGGAATCAGTTCTGGTTCGACCTTTTTCCGTCCACGGCGCTTGGGTTTGACGGACTCGGGTTGAGGTCCGGTTTCCTGGGCAGAGTCAACCGTCAGCGGAGAAGGAGGCGTTGCATCTTGGGAGGAATCAGGTTGAGGTGTTTGAATCGCAGGTTGATCAGTGAAATCTGCGGGCCCAATGATTTCCCCGGCGGTGTTTTGTTGCGATGCACGAACTTCTTCAAGCAATTGATCGATATCTAAGCCGAGATATTCGGCGTAGTTACGCAGATAGCCGCGCGCCTGCACAGGCGATGGCATGGATGAGAGATCATCCTCCTCCAACGCCTTCAGATAGTTGACGCGGATGCGGATGGCTTGAA
This sequence comes from Anaerolineales bacterium, assembly GCA_035466615.1. Taxonomy (GTDB): domain Bacteria; phylum Chloroflexota; class Anaerolineae; order Anaerolineales; family Villigracilaceae; genus Defluviilinea. Next base: position 2,858 of record DATIUT010000097.1, read on the forward strand.
AGACCTTTTCAAGCGGTATCTGCTTTTCTTCGCGTGCGGCTTTGAGTCTTTGACCGATGGTTTGCATCACATAAACGAAACATCACCAGCACCCCTTCATGCGGGAATGAAACTGGTGATGTCATGGGCGTATGGGGGCGAATTAGGCTTCGCTTTTTTCGACGGAGGCCTCAGCGGGCGCTTCAGCCTCTTCAGCAACTTCTTCTTCGAACGCTTCACCTTCGCGATGGACGATGATCTTGACGTCGGGAACGAGATCCATCGTGAGACGTACGTGTGCTGTGAACTCGCCAAGGTTGCGGATGGGCTGCATGTCAACCTGCTGTTTCTTGACCTCAAAGCGGGTCTGTTCGGAGATGGCGGTGGCAACATCCTGTGTGGTGATGGACCCGTAGAGTTTGCCTGTTTCACCAGCTTTGGCGCTGAAGGTCAACACAACGCCCTTGATCTGGTCAGCCAAGCCTTTGAGCTCGGAGTTTTGTTCGGCACGGCGGATCTCAGCCTGTTTGCGAACTTTCTCTGCCTGCTTGAGCGCACCAGCGGTGGCAAGCACGGCAAACCCCTGCGGGATGAGGAAGTTGCGGCCGTAGCCATCGGCAACCTTTTTGATGTCGCCTGCGCGGCCCAGTTTGTAAACGTCCTTGACTAGCATTACTTTCATTGTTCAAGCCCTTTCGTGCTTTGGTTTTTTTACTCGAGCGAAGGGTACTACGCTCGGCGGGGTATTTTACCACGATTCTTTGGGTCGAAAGTCGCACGTCAAAGGTGTGTTGCGATATTCGACCCTCGACATTTGACCTTAGATTTTGGACGATTTTTCCAGCAAATCCATGTACGCGCCCTCGAGCAGATCGCTTCTTTCCACGCCGAGGCCTGCCATCAGACCTTCAGCAATTTCCTGCCCTTCGGCATCGCTTTGCCCCTCCCGCATGACAACTTCCAACTCCATGAATTGACCCAGACCCTCGACATCGTCCAAATGCACGCGCGTCTGCCCGACAAGATAAAGGTAACGGGTTTTCTTCACCACGCCGCGAATCCCATAAGCGAATTCAAGCACACGTTTGAGATTTTCCGGGTCAGGCGTGTGCGCGATGTGATAATCCGAGCGTTTCGGCCCTTCCTGGTCGGGACGTGTGTAATAGATGAGTTGTGCGCGATCGGGCGCGAGGACGCGCAGTTTGAGCCGCCCTTTGGGGACAATGAAAAACGTATCCTCTTGCGGGATGACCTCAACAGGTGCATCGCTGAGTTTTTCAGCTCGCGACTTTATATATGCAAAATCCCGCACACGGGCTTTGATCTCGATGTTGGCCGGCATCTGTCAATTGTAGCGGATTTGGCAGAATGGTGGGAAATCTCACCCACAACAAAAAATTCCGAAGCGCTCGCTTCGGAATTTTTTGCTTTCGGAAGGTTCAATTCACATTCATGAACCCAAACAGGCGCCACATACCCCTCATCATCTTGTGACCAAAATCGGGGTTCAGAAACTGATTCGGACATGACCCCGGAATGACCGCGATTCCATTGGTTTTACATATCTCCACCGCCTCCTGCGAGACACTGGTCATACCTGCCGCCAAACCAGGCCTGGTGCCCATCATGCAATGCATCCAAACATGCTTGATGCCCATGTCCGCGCATTGTTGGACGATCTGGTCGGTCACTTTGGGATTCGCAAGAATAAAGACTGCATCAGGTTTAACGGGAATGGACTTCAAGTCAGGGTAACACGTCACACCATCGTAGGACGAAAGGCGCGGATTGACCGGAAAGACCTGATACCCATTCTCTTTGAATTTCTGGTAAGCCAGATTACACCCCGTCTCGCGTTTGTCTGACACA
>DATIUT010000098.1:0-5632 GCA_035466615.1 Anaerolineales bacterium
GGTCGAGTACCTGCAAACCATCCCTCCTGAATATTTCAACAGGGATTTCGGTATCCGTTTCCGTGGCTACAAAGTGACAATTCAACGATTGCTCGAAGCGGATGTCAAAGACGTGCAGATTCACCATCAGCAGATCGTTGATTTTTTCGGAAAGGCAAAATAATCCTTTTCAAGATTTAGACAGGAAAGTGAGACAACATGAAAAATCCCTTTGGTCCTGACCCTGATTCTTTTAATTCCTATCAAAACACCAAACAACGCATACTCGCAATCGTTCGAATGAAAAAGGTTTATGAACAGATATTCGCTGTAGTGAAGGTTGCATACGAAGATGCCATCAATACAGAAAATATTGCATTAAGCCGCGAAGAGCGAAAGCATTTATTCGCACAAATCCTGCGCTTACTACTGGAGGATATGATCCAAAAGCTGGATGACTCATCAGAATCTACGTGATGTATTCTGTAATTTGTGGAGAAAGTGAGACAACATGAAAAATCCCTTTGGTGATCAACAAATCCCCGGTTCTTATCACAATCTGAAAGAGCGCATGTATAAAAGAGTTTCGGGAGATGCCAACGACCAGATATTTGGAATTTTGCAAAAAGCTTATGAGAACTCGTTGAATGCAGAAAACGTTGTTTTGAGCCGTCCGGAAAGAAAACGCCTGTTTTCCCAGATCGTGAAAATGGTGATGGAAGATATGCTCAGGAAACTTGATGATGGTTCTTCGTCCACTTGATATCTTCTGTCGGCTTTTGAAGGGGCATGGGCAACGATGCAAATTTGATGAGTTACGTCACTGGCATTAGGTAATTGTCATCGCTATAATAAAGATGTCACTGCCAAATTATCATATGCAATGGAGGGCGCCATGGACATTTTGCAATCGGGGATCGGCGAACTGATCCAGCCGTTCGACCTGGATGAGTTTCGCGAGTGGAACCGGGTGAAGAAATCCCGCAAACTGGAAGATAAAGTCATGTCCGAACAGGAGGCTGTCAGCCGTTTCGTCTACGATGGCTGTTATATCGGCACGGAACTGTACGGCACAGTGCGCTGTCCGATGTCGCTGGCGCGTGAGGTGGTGCGGCAGAACAAAGGGAACCTGCGTGTCTGCGGACAGGGCGTACTCGAACTGGACCTGTGGCTGGCTGCCGGGCTGGTGAAGAAACTGGATATCACCTACATCGGCCTCGAGGTGTATGGAACATCATCCGCGTTGCGGCGGGCGGTCGAATCGGGACAGGTCGAGTCTTGCGTTGAATGGTCGAACGGCGCCATCTCGTGGCGGATGAAGGCCGCGGCGATGGGGGTTCCGTTCCTGCCGACCCGCTCGATGCTCGGCACGGATACGCTCAAATACAGCGCGGCAAAAGTAGTCGAGGATCCATTCACGGGAATGAAAGTTGCGTTACTTCCCGCGCTCGTTCTGGATGCAGCCCTGATCCACGTTCACCGTGCGGATAAACACGGCAACGCCCAGATCGAAGGCATTAGTGGATTTGGAGCCGAGATGGCGCGCGCGGCAAAGCGGCTGATCATCAGTGCCGAGGAGATTGTCTCCACCGAAGAGATTCGAAAATATCCCGACCGCACGATCATCCCTTACTATCTGGTGGATGCGGTTGTCCACGCGCCGTTCGGATCCTATCCCGGTGAGATGGCATATGTGTATGGGCGCGATGAAGCCGAGATCAAGGCCTGGGTGGATGCCAGCAAGACCGCCGAAGGCGCGCAGGCTTATCTCGAAAAATATATTTATGGTGTAAAGAATCATGATGAGTACATGAAACTCATCGGCGACGGACGTTTGAAGCAATGCATCGAACTGCGGGAGAGGAGGCAGATGTGACTGAGCAAACCTACTCCAAAACCGAATTGATGATCTGTGTGGCGGCGCGTCTGTTCGAGGACGCCTCGACCTGCTTCATCGGCACTGGCATTCCCATGCTGGCGGCAATGCTGGCATCCAAGACCACTGCACCTAATCTTATCCCGATCTTCGAATTCGGCGGCATGGGCGCGATCCTTGAGGACTTGCCGCGCGCCGTGGGCGAAGCGCGCACGTTTCACAAGGGACTGGCCGCCTCTGGAATCTGCGATACCATGGAGACCGCCCAGCGCGGCTTTATTGATTACGGTTTCCTTGGCGGGGCGCAGATCGACCCCTATGGCAACTTGAACAGCATTGTGATCGGTGATCACGACCACCCGAAAGCGCGCCTGCCCGGCTCGGGCGGCGGCAACGATGTCGGCTCACACTGCTGGAAAACCGTGGCAATCATGCAACATGACACGCGTCGCTTCGTCTCCAAAGTGGATTGCATCACCACCCCCGGTTACCTGACTGGCCGCGGCGCACGCGAGTTCGCCGGATTGCCGCGCGGTACCGGCCCGGCTTATGTTGTTTCAACTCTCGCATTGATGGAGTACGATCCTGAAACCTGTTGGATGCGTCTCAAAGCGACTCACCCCGGCGTGACTGTTGAAAGGGTGATTACAAACACGGGCTTCAAGTTGATCGTCCCACAGGAGGTTGGTCAGAACGCTCCGCCCAGCGCGGAGGAATTGCGTTTGTTGAGAGAGGAGATCGACCCGGAGAAATTGTATATTTGAAGAAGTGACAGTTACTTCGCTCACTTTGAGAGTACTTTGCGAAGGTGCCTGTCAAGTGATTCCCATGCGGAAAGCGGGACGATAGGCATAGCCCCCTTCAACCCGGATTCAACAGTTCGGTGTTATTTACAAGTAAGAGATTTAGGAAAAATAAATAGCTTCCCTGCTTAAATAAGCGAATGATCCTGATCATCGTCAGTGCGGTAGATATGCTTCTTAGTGGCATCGTCTTGCTGATTTATTTTGGTTTGCTGCCCATTGATATTTCCAGTTGGGGCATCCCGCGCTGGGTGATCGGTCTGGTCGGCGGGATCTGGTTTATGTCTGCGCTTGTGGCCCTTGTATATCAATTGACAAGGACGGATCTCCTGGAATGATTTGAGGAAATAAAAATGACAGCTCTCAAATCCCTGTTCTTTCTCATCCTTGTGCCCGGGCTGTTGATCGGTTACTTCCCATATCTAATCTCGACGACCGATGCCGAGCTGTTCGTGGTGGGTGTTCTCAGTTATCTTGCCCTTCCTTTATGGCTCATCGGTTGGACAGCCATGCTCTGGTGCTTCTGGAATTTCACATACAACGGCAGAGGCACACCTGCGCCGATTGACCCGCCCAGGGAACTGGTCGCTGTGGGGCTGTATCGTTATGTCCGCAACCCGATGTATGTGGCGGGACTTATTACCTTGCTCGGCTGGATACTTTGGTCGCCGTCATTGCCGTTGATCGTGGCGCCATTTTTGTTTTTCGCTGCGGCACATTTGTTTGTCATGCTCTACGAAGAACCGACATTGAAGAAAAAGTTCGGCGCGGCGTATGAGGAGTATCTCAAACAAGTCCCGCGCTGGACACCAAAATTCACCAGAGATTCATAGATCGCAAAATATTTTCCTGAAATGACATTTCAATGAAAGGATTCCCAAATTATGGACTTTATCGGTGAGATTGCCGGACTCGCGACATCCCTCTTCTTCTCCATGACCGCGATCATATTTGCCTCCACCGGGCGGATAGTCGGTTCACAGGTGACGAACCGCATGCGCCTGATGTTCGCGTTGGCTTATCTCGTCATCTTGAATTTGATTCTCTTCCGTGAACCATTGCCGTTCTCCGCGGAATCCTCGCGTTGGGTCTGGTTAAGCCTTTCCGGGGTGATCGGGCTTTCTCTTGGCGATACGTTCTTCTTTCAATCCCTTGTCTCGGTGGGACCACGCCTTGGCAGTTTGTTGCTGAGCCTGGCTCCGATCTTCGGCTCGGTCATCGCCTGGATGTTCTTCGGTGAAACACTCACACCATTGCAGATCACAGGCATCGTCCTTGCCCTGTCAGGAATTGGGTGGGTGGTCATGTCTCATGAGGAACCGCCCAATACCCCACATGGACATACCAAACGCGGCGTATTCTTCGGCGTGCTGGCAGGACTCGGCCAGGCGGTTGGACTTGTCCTTTCGAAACAGGGGATGTTCGGGGAATTTTCTCCGTTTCAAGCGAACGTGATCCGCATGCTGGCTGCCACGGCCTTCACATGGGCATGGACGATCTTCGAGGGCAGGGCGGGTGCAACGATTGCGGCATTACGTGAGAAACCACAGGTCATTCATCTGATTGCACTGGGCGCTTTTATAGGACCTCTGTTGGGTGTATCGGCCTCCCTGCTTGCCGTACAACATGCGGAAATCGGTGTGGCAAGCACCCTGATGGCATTGCCGCCAGTGATCGTTCTACCCATCAGTTACTTTGCATTCAAGGAAAAGATCGGCTGGCAGGCAGTTGCCGGGACGGTTCTTGCCATAGCAGGAGTGGCGGTCTTATTTCTGGCTTAACTGTTCAACGAATGCGCCAAGCAATGTAAAACTACTGAAGTATGTGTGTTGAATATCATCTTTCGAATCCATGGAAGGCAGTGTAAGATGGGATGGTTTGACAGGAACAACTTTTAGTGAGGATAATGGTATGACACAATCTTCGATTCCCGCACAGGAGGTCCGTTTTTTTAGTGGAAGCTCGAACAGGGTGCTTGCCGCGAGTATCGCCAGCAACCTCGGCGTTCCGTTGGACGAAACCAAGATCAGCCGTTTCAGTAACGACAACCTTTATATCCAACTTGGAGCTACAGTACGGTACCGGCGTGTTTACATTGTCCAGTCACTGTCACAGCCAACCAACGACCACTTAATGGAATTGTTGATGATGCTCGACATCGCACGCGGCGCGGCGGCATCGGAAGTGCATGCCATCATCCCGTATTATTCCTTTGGGCGTTCGGATAAAAAGGACGCGGCGCGCATCTCCATCACTGCCCGCCTCGTTGCGGACCTGCTCAAGACCGCCGGGGCCACACATGTCATGAGCATGATGTTCCATTCGCCACAGGTGCATGGGTTCTTCCCAATGCCAACCGACCCACTCAGCGCGCGCCCGGTCTTTGGTGCATATCTTGCGACACGCGACCTGAGCGATTACATCGTTGTCGCACCGGATATGGGATCAGCCAAATCCGCGGCCCGCTTCGCCAAAAGCCTGAAACTGCCCGTTGCCGCCGGGAACAAGGAACGCGTCTCTGATACGCAGGTAAAGATCAGTGGATTGGCTGGCAATCAGGTCAGCGGACATAAGCGTGCCCTGATCTATGACGATGAGATCGCCACGGGCGGTTCCATTGACGAATTGAGCCGCGTGTTGATCAACGAAGGCGTGGAGGATATTACCGTGGTTTGCACGCACGGAGTCTTCACACGCGGCGGCTTGGCGCGGCTGGCGGCCATCCCTCAGATCAGCGAGATCATCGCAACCGATACCGTGTACACGCCGCCCGAAATGCGTCATCCCAAATTGACGGTGTTGTCCGTTGCACCGGTCTTTGCGGATGCGATACGGCACAACTTGCATCACGAATCCATCAATGATTTGTTCGTGTTTGGTGAATGAATTGCAGGGCGAAACTCAAATTCCTCCCTGTCACATAATCCTATGCTTGAAAATTAAAATCCCGTGCCCTCCTTGAAGAACGAAGCCC
>DATIUT010000099.1:0-17405 GCA_035466615.1 Anaerolineales bacterium
TGACCTTGAAATTCAAATCCTTGCTCAAGCAATTTTCTTGGCAGTACATCCCCATGCGAATTGACCTGTTCTGAAAGCCAATTGAAAGCAGCCAATCGAACTTGCAAGTCAATGTCCATGAAATGATTTTACTCCATCCAAAAGAATTATTACCCTCTTTGCGAAAATAAAACTCCGAGCTGTTCACTCGGAGTTTTTCATTTCCCTTATCCCGCCACAAGTGAGACCTACCTGACTTATGGTTGCGTGGTTGGCTCAAGCGGAGGCTGTTTCGATCGTTGGTCGTTGATTCGGAAAAAGAGTCTCAAACCTGCAAGGACCAACCCTGTAAGTAGTGTAACGACCCACAAAGCGGCAAGTCCGATGGGCGAGGGCAATTTCCAGAACATATCAACCACAAAAAGGATCAGCATCGGCAGTCCGATCAGGGCTGTCCACAAACGCAAGGGACGGGTGTCATCGACATTTACATCCATGAAATTGGCGATAAGCCCGATGACCCAAAACCCCAAAAGGAAAAATGTCTGCAAACCGGGCAGCCCTGCAGCGGAGCGGCTGAACAGGTGGGATAAATATATTGCGGGAACGATCGCATACAGTCCGCTGATGATGATTGGTCCAAATCCCGTATTTGGCTTTATCAGGGAAATGATGCCCCACAGGATCAATGCAATGGTCGAGATGATCATAAGTCTCACGACAGAATGCCAGAGTGCGAGAAATATGAACGCCAGAATCACGATAATGATCGACATCGTCCCCCACAATCGGGATACGGTCTCGGCATTGATGCGAATGGGGTCCTGCTTGAACAGGGTGTGGAATTCCGTCAATGGGAACACCTGATAATCGTTTCGACGATTTAGAATGTGCAATTCAGTACGCGTGAGCAGCAATCCCTGGTCATAGCGGGCGGCATCGATCTCTTTGATTTTGCCCGTTGTATCCACGGCAACCAGCATGCTTTGTCCACTCGAATCTTCACCGTTGAACAGAATGAATGGCTGGTCTCCTTCCACATCCGCCACACCATGAGAAATGGTGATCTCGGGTATTTCACCACCTGCATACGCTTCCTGAATCCCATCCCTGACGGAATACATCCCGATGCCAAGTACAATTGTGGACAGCGTGGAAATAACCAGCGTGAAAACAACGAAGAAAAGAATTACGCTTCCCACACTCCTTTGAGATGCCTTTCGATAAAAGGTCAGACTCCCCATCGGCAAAACAGCGCCACTGAAGAACCAGCCGGCCTCTCCCAGACAGCCCGCACTATTTGTCCGGGCATCCAATTTCGTTTCGGGGGATTTGATTTCTTCCATCTGGTTTCTCCTTCATATCCCTTTCAGGAATGTCCTGATTTTATACTGTTTTCTGTCAATCCTGGTGAACGGTCGGCATGATTATCTCTATGGTTGAATGCCGATCAACGAAAGTTTTTCATCCAGCAATTCAGGAGTGACGCTTTCGACAACCCTGGCACGGACGATCCCATCTGAGTCGATGAATAATCCGGTTGGGATGGCAAATATTTGATACAGTTTTGAAATTGATCCATCCTGATCCAAAAGGACGGGAAACGTAAAGCCGAAGTCATCTGAAAAATTCTGGACGATTTCCGGGGTCTCATTGGAATCCACCAACAAGACAATGAGTTCAGGGTGGCTTTCATGCAGGTCCTGCAACAATGGAGCTTCAACGCGGCAGTCAGGGCACCATGAAGCACTAAAGGATAATAGAATTGGTTGACCCTTGAACTGGCTCAAACGCATGGGCTTCCCGTCCAATGATGGGAGTTCAAAATCCGGGGCAATATCCCCAACGTTCAATGAACTGTTTTCAAGATGGTTCTGATAAATATCCGGCGAATATTTCACGATCAAAGCCGCTCCAGCGCAAATGATCAGGCATGGAACGATTATCGATGCACCAAGGATTGGAAGCCAGTTGGTTTTTTTATTCATAAGACCCTCGCTTATGGAACTGTAATCAACCTTTATCAAGGGGATTTTACCATTGCAGTTCATCTTAATTCCTTGTGTTTTACATTTCATTCCTTTCCCAGTTTCCCAGACTACCTGTATACTTATCCCCATGCCCTCCACCATCCCCATCCTGCGCGCAAGGCGCGAACGGCGCATCGCAAAACAACACAGGAACGAAGCCCGCCAACGCAACGCCCTGCTCAGCGCCGGGATGATCCTGTCCCTGCTGACTGCCGCGCTCATCATCGTCACTGCCTTCGCGTATGTGGACCTCACGCGCGACCTGCCCTCCATCGAAACGCTCCCCGCGCTCCTCAACCCGCCAGGCGGTTTACTCCTCCAGCCCACGCGCATCACCGACCGCACGGGCGGGAACATCATCTTCACCTTTGCGCCGGACGACTCCCCGCGCCGCTACATTCCCCTCAGCGAGGCGAATCCGCAATACCTGCCCAGGTCACTGGCAGACGCAGTCATTGCCCGCACCGACCCGGGATTCTGGAAACATGCGGGTTACTCGCTCGCCACAATTACGAATTACGAATCACATCCCACCCTTGCCCAACGCCTTGCCTTTGACCTCCTGCTCTTCAACGAACCGCCCACTCTCCGGCGCGCCCTGCGTGAACGCATCCTTGCCGCGCAGATCACCGCCGAATTCGGGCACACACAGATCCTCGAGTGGTACCTCAACTCCGCGCACTTCGGCCGCCATGCCTTCGGCGCCGAAGCCGCCGCGCAGCTCTACTTCGGCAAACCCGCCACGCAACTCACCACCGCCGAGTCCGCCATCCTCGCGGGGGTCAGCGACTCGCCGAGTCTGAATCCATACGACGCGCCGCAGACCGCCCTCGAACGCGGGGTGGAAACCATTCGGATGATGTCTGCGCTGGGGCTTTTATCTGATCAAGCGGCGGATAACGCCCTCGGAGAATCTCCCTTTTTCCAGACTCCGCCTCTTCCTGCGCCGCAACCTGCCCCTGCCTTCGTCAACCTGCTCCTCGCCCAACTCGATACCCAATTCCCGCGCGCCCGCATCGAACGCGGCGGACTCAATATCATCTCCACACTTGATTACGACCTGCAAAGACAGTCTTCATGTGTCACTGCATTCTATGCCGCACGACTTGCGGGCGCCCCCGACCCACTCATCGAATGTGACTCACTGCGCTACCTCCCCGCCCTGCCGCCCGCGCTCCGGGTCCCTGATTCGTCTGCAAGCGCGCTCATCACGAATCCCAAAACGGGACAGATCCTTGCCGTGGTCGGAGAAACGTTCCAGGCGCAGGAAACTCCATTGATCGGCGCGCACAACCCCGGGTCCGCGTTGGACGCGTTTGTTTATCTGACGGGATTCACGCGCGGCTTGAGTCCCGCGTCATTGATCTGGGATATCCCGGGCAAGACCGATGTCCAGAACTTTGACGGCGAATACCACGGACCGATACGATTGCGGGTCGCACTGGTGAACGATTATCCCGCGCCTGCCGCGCAGATCCTTTCGCAAATGGGCGTCGAGAACGTGACGAAGATTGCGAGTTCGTTTGGCGTATCACGAGATGAACAATTGTCTTTGTTGAATGCCGCGGGCGCGTACGGCGTCTTTGCGCAGAACGGCGTGTACTTTGGGCAGGATGTAAGCGGCACGTTCGAGCCTGTGACGATATTGCGCGTGGAGGACGGCGACGGGAGCGTGTGGCTCGATTGGACAACGCCGCAGGCCAAACCTGTGGTGACGCCCGGGCTGGCGTATCTGATGAACCACGCGCTGAGCGACGAGACCGCGCGCGTAGGCGCACTGCGCACCTCGAACGTGCTGGATGTGGGCAGGCCCGCCGCCGTAAAACCCGGTCAAACCGGTGACGCGCTCGATACATGGGCAATTGGTTACTCGCCGTTGCGAGTTGTTGCTGTTTGGACTGGCACTCGCGAACAAAACGATCTATCCCCGCGTGCACCTGCTGTTCTTTGGAATGCACTGATGCAAATCGCATCACAAGACCTGCCGCGTGACGATTGGTCTCTGCCCGCCGATGTTTCCGTGATCAACGTCTGCGACCCCTCGGGCATGTTGCCCACAGCCGAATGTCCGAATCTTGTCAGCGAAGTTTTCCTGAACGGCAATGAACCGCTTCAGGCGGATAACATGTATCGCAGGTTTTCCGTCAATCGTGAGACGAATTTGCTTGCGACGGTCTTCACCCTTCCACAATTGATCGAAGAACGCGTCTATCTTGTCGTCCCGCCCGATGCACGTTCCTGGGCTGAAAGCGCGGGCCTGGAAATCCCGCCTGCTTCGTATGATGTCATCCAGGCGCCACCCATCAACCCTGATGTCAATATCGCCTCGCCTGAACTGTTCGCAGAAGTCAGTGGAAAAATAAATATCGAAGGCACTGCCGCAGGGAATGATTTTGTCTCGTATCGTATTCTTGTGGGTCAGGGATTGAATCCGCAGGAATGGATACAAGTGGCTGAAAGTAATGAATCCATTACCAACGGTCCACTTGCGGAGTGGGATACCTCTGATATAAGCGGGCTGTATGCCGTGCAGTTGCAGGTCCTGAGGTCAGACCAGCGTGTGGATACGGCGATTATTCAAGTGACTGTCAGTAATTAGCGATTAGCGCTTGGCTAAAACCAAAAGCTGACAGCTAACTGCTAAAAGCCAGCCGCTAAAAGCTATCAGCTAACAGGAGACCCCATGGATTTTGACACCACTACCCTTATCGTTATCGGCTCGATCTTCTTTTCCACCCTGATCGTTGATGGAATATTGCTTGGCATCATATTTATCACCCGTCGAAAAGTGGCACAGGCGAGCAACTGGCCCTCCACCATGGGAACGGTGACATTTTCCACCGTCGAGGTACGCCGCAGTAGTGAAGGATCCTCCTATTATCCCGTTGTGCACTACACCTATCAGGTGATGGGACAACCGCATCAGGGGAATAAGATCATGCCGGGTCCTGCTGTGGGCGGGTCGGGCGCGCATAAAGTTGTTGAGCGATATCCCGCGGGCGCACAGGTGATGGTCTATTACGACCCGGACAACCCATCCGATGCGGTTCTTGAGCGCGGGATGCCGGGCCACATCAAGTGGCTATGGGTGGCGCTGATATTGACCGACCTGTTCCTGTGCGGGTTGAGTGTGTTCCTGGCGTATACGTTGTAATTAACGAAGAACTCCGAGACTGTGAAGGTCTCGGAGTTCTTATTTCACTGCCCGCGCTCTTTTTCGTTCCAACAGCCTTTGTATCCGTTCATATCGCTCGCGCGTGAGCGGGAACAGCGCGGTCAACACGATGACACCCGAAAGCATGATCGCTCCAAACGGCGAGACGAGAAAACGGATCATCGTCAGGGTCGAGGCGGGTTGGGCAAATTGGGTGACCCCATCGGGAGGCGTCTGATAGCCCGACCAGCCCAGTGATTGAAGTGTAATAAAAATGACAAGCGCCCCTGCCACTTTGCGGATGAAAGCGCGGATGCCGTAGTAAATTCCCTCCTGACGGCGTCCTGTCTGCAATTCATCCCATTCGATGATATCCGCGAAAAGCGCGTCAGGCAGAACGTAGGCGGCTGAGACGCCAATCCCTGCAAGAGCGGCAATGATGAGCAGGTAAGTGACCTGTCCGGGTTGAATGGTGAGGATCAATAACTGCACGAAAACCCAGAATCCCATGCCAAGCATGTAGGCTTCACGCTTGTTGCGGACGCGCGCAAGCCATAACCAAAATCGAATAAACAAAATGCACACCACCATCATGATGCCGAAAAACGCCGATTCAAAGGCAATGTCCAATCCAATAAGATGAACGCTGGCAAGTTGATCGCCCCCCGCCACCCAGTACAAAAGGAAGAATGGAAAAGTCACCGCCACCATATCCGCCGCGGACCAGTTGAGCAGGTGTATTCCCACACCATAACGGAACGGGATATTTTGCCATGCCACACGCAGAGTTGTCCGCAAGGGCAACGACTCGGTTTGCTGGGGCCTTGACCTTTCCTTGATAAACAGGCCTATCAGGATCAATGGGACCGCGCCGATCCCGCCAAAGATCGCGCCGACAAGCATGTACCCCTGTTGCTGGGTGAATCCGGCGGCAAGCACGCGATCCACGATATTTGGTGCGGCAATCACAACGATTAGCGAACCGAGGAGTTGGAAGAAACTGCGGAAACCCGTCAGCGAGGTGCGCTCATCGTAATCGGACGCCAGTTCAGGGGTCAATGAAAGATACGGGACATAGATCAATGTCTGGAGTGTATCCGTCAGCATGAAGGTGAGAGTCACGTAGATGAGGAGCGCGATCTGGTTCTCCCAATTGGGCGCGGACCAGAGAAGGACAAAGCTGATCCCAAAAGGGATCGCAAACCAGAGCAGGAAGGGTCTGCGGCGGCCCAGACGTGAACGCATCCGGTCCGTTAATAAACCGACGATCGGATCATTGATCGCATCCCATATCAAGCCGATGAGTCCCCCGAACGACGCAAGCCGCGGCTCCAGCCCAACAACATCCGTGAGATAAATGGCATAAAAGATGGATCTCAGCATGTAAATGCTGGAAATGCCCCAATCTCCCGAGCCGTAGAGGAGTTTGAGCCAGAATGGAAGCCGTGTTCGAACGGGTTGTTTCATGGAATGGATGCGCAAGTGTAGCATACTATAGAACGGTTCCGCGGGTGAAAAGTGACGTTCTCTATGACCGCCCTTGACCCCAAGGCACCCGTTGCATTCCTGTAAGGCAGTTTTGCGGAAATGAAAAGCGGAATCCTTTAACCTTTTGCTATAATGCGGCCGATCAAATCCGACAAAGGCAAACCCGTTGAAAAACGGGGACGCAAAGCCAAGGGTCTAAAATCCCGCCCCGCGGGATCATGACAGCCAGGTCGCCGAAGACGAGAGTATGGGACTCTAGGACCATCTTCGCGAGCCTGGCACAAAACCAGGCTCTTCTTATTGGAAATTTATCATATGTTCGTTCGATAAAGGCAAACCCGTCGAAAGACGGGGACGCAAAGCCAGGGGTCTAAAATCCCGCCCCGCGGGATCATGACAGCCAGACTGCCGACGTGTGCCTGAATGGGTGAGGCGAAATCATCACTGGAAAAGTCCGAGCGCCTTTATCGAAGGGAAGAGAACAAATGGCACTCAAAAATCGAAACATCCCCAACATCCTGAACGCAAGACTTTTTCTGGCGATCTTTGTTTCCCTATTCTTCAATCCGATCTCTACACTGGCAATGGGCGACAACGCCTCCCTGACATCTTTTGCAGATTTCTCCAGGTCGGTCCAAAACGGCGACGCCAACGTATTGCGCGGTGTCTATGTCTCGAATGTGATGGCGCTCCCCGTGGTGCAACAGCCCTATGGCAACGCCGGTTACGTCTCCAACAGCGATGGCGAAGCCACCCAGTTCCATATGGCATCCCAATTTGGCACCGTCGGTCTGCTGGCACACAATCACCTTTCTGGCAAATCCTTTTCACAGCTTGCGGTTGGGCAGGAAATCCGCCTGGTCTACGGCGATGGACGGGTAGAATACTTCGTTGTCACCGAAGTCCTGCGCTACCAGGCTCTGCAACCCACCGACCCCTATAGTTCCTTCCGCAACCTCGACAAGGAAGAGACCCTCTCCGCCGAGGGCATGTTCAAGCGTGTTTATTTCAGCGACCGTCACGTCACCTTCCAGACCTGCATAGAAGCTGAAGGCAACCTGAGCTGGGGACGCCTGTTCGTAATTGCCGTTCCCAGGAGCGAATTCGCAGGATTTGATCGCTTGCAGCAGGTCAATCAATAGGATTGTTTCGCCTCCTTCCTCGCTGAAACCTGCTTCTTCGAGGCAGGCATTTTCCCTCCCTTGAATCGATCAGCCGGTACACAAGTGCCGGGCTGATTTTGTTTTCCCCGTTCTGCTTGGTTATAATCAACCATACACAGGATTTGAATGACGGCAAACGAACCATCCATTGCGGATAAACTGAAATTACTCGGCGTAAAGAAGGGGAACATGCTTCCCGCCCCGTCGAAACCTGACCCTCACTCCATTGACTCTGTGGTGGCTGGAAGTTTCGTCCCCACTCCGCGCGGAGATGTGTTCGTCGCGGAGCAAACATACCCTTCGGATCACGTTTACGGCTCATCCCCAATTATTTCCACTTTCCCTCTTTCCTGCGTCTCCCAATGGGCAAACGACACCCAACTTTCCACCCTTCCACTTTCCAGGTTTGCCTTCCTCGACACGGAGACCTCCGGCCTTTCCGGTGGCACAGGGACGTATGCCTTCCTTGTCGGTGTGGCGCGCTTTGTTGACAATACATTCGCTGTCCAGCAATTCTTCATGCGCGATCCCGCTGAAGAACCCGCGTTACTGGAAGGTTTGGCAGCATTCCTTGCGCCGTGTGAGGCGCTGGTCACATTCAATGGCAAGGCTTTCGATGCTCCATTGCTCACCACACGGTACAGACTTCATCAAATTCCTGTTCCCTACAAAGATTACCCCCATCTCGACCTGCTTCCCCTCGCACGCAGGCTCTGGCGAGACCGGCTCGAATCGCGCGCGTTGAAATATCTCGAGGAGCATGTGCTGGGATTGACGCGTTCGAGTGAGGAAGTGCCGGGGTACGAGATCCCGTTTTTGTATTTCGATTATCTGAGGACCGGGGATGCACGTCCGCTGGGAGGTGTGTTCTATCACAATGCCATGGATGTGATCGCGATGGCGGCGTTGCTGGCGCACATGAACGACATGCTGGAGAGTCCGTTCGAGGGCAAGGTACAGCATGGGCTTGATTTCGTGGCGCTCGGAAAGTTATTCGAAGACCTCGGTCACTGGGATCAGTCCGCGCGCCTGTTCGAGTGCGGGCTCGAGTCTGGGCTGGATGAAGCGGATTTCGGCGTGGCGGTGAAGCGCCTGTCCATCCTGCAAAAGAGACGCGGGGATCTGGAGGAAGCCGTCCGTTTGTGGGAGGAGTCGGCGAAGCGAGGGCATCTGTATGCGTTCATCGAACTGGCAAAACATTATGAACACAAACAACGGGATGTGAAGTCGGCCATGAAATGGACACAGTCCGCGCTGAAGCATGTGGAAAAGGCCGATATGCCCGCCTACATGCGCAAGCATTGGGTGGATGAGATCGGGCATCGAATGGAACGGCTGAAACGAAAGGCTGGGAGATAAGCGGCTTCAGATCACTTTTTGATTCTTTCAGCGGCTCGGATGGCACCTCGCACCCGGCCGGAGTCCAATCTTCATCGAACAGGCAATAAGTGTACGAGGGACATGCCAGCCCGTAAAGGCGCGGCACCCTTCGTAACAAAGGAAACAGATATGGAAATCACCGTCTCCATCGAACAAGGGAAAGAACCCGTAGCAGTGATGAAACTCAAGGGCGATATCAATGCAACGAACTTCATGGAAGTCGTGGACAAGGCACAGGAGATCTACAAAAACCCGGTCCGCAACCTCATCATTGACCTGAGCGAGGTTTCCAGCATCAGCAGTGCAGGACAGGTCGCCATCCACAAGATCGCCTTGATCTACAGCGGGATGCCGCAAAATGTGGAGGCTGATGAAAATCCCGATTTCACACACAGCGCCCAGGCACGCAAACACGTCAAACTGCTCAATCCACAACCCGGAGTGGATGAAGCCCTCACAAAAGCAGGGATGAAACTTTTCTTCAAGATATTCAACGATCTCGATAGTGCAGTGAAGTCATTCTAGTTTTATAAGGAGGCTTTATGCCTAGAAGATACCAAACCAGTCAACGCCGCCGAAGGGATCCGGAACATCGCCGTCGCCGCACAGTACTCATGCGTCCCAGCGTGCAGATCACCATTATCCTCGTAGCCGCGTTGATCGTGTTCATCATTCTCCAAAGCGGAGGAAAGTAGAAAAACAACAACCCCCTCTTCGCAAAGAGGGGGTTGTTCATTCTGCCATAATGCAGTTCCGTCCCGCGTTTTTTGCCTTGTATAACATGCGGTCTGCACGGCGCAGGAGATCCTCGAATGATCGGTCGGTGGAAAGTGCCCCAGCGACGCCAATGCTCATCGTCGAGCGGATCAGTTCCCCGTCCAGGTTGACCGGGGACGAATCCCACATGTGACGGACACGTTCCGCAACCACAAGCGCCTGATCGAGCGTTGTCTCCGGCATCAACAATCCAAACTCCTCGCCGCCCAACCTTCCAAATGTATCCTGGGCGCGCTTTTGCTCCATTGTCACAAGCGAAAGGCTGCGAAGCGCAATATCGCCTGCGTGATGTCCATACGTGTCATTGATCTGTTTGAAGTGGTCTGCATCGAGGATCAAAATGGAGAGAGGTCTGTGGTAACGCTGGAAGCGGAGGAACTCGTTTTCGGCAATGTTCATGAACTGCCGCCGTGTAAGACTCTTTGTAAGGGGATCTATGCTCGCAAGGTATGCCACCATCTCCTTGGCGTCCTTCTCATCTATAAAGGCCTGATAGGATTTGCGACGATACGATTGAAGTTGCATTGCTGAACTCAATCCCATCACATGGACAACGACCTGGGCGAAGATGGCAACATTCAGGCTGACGGGGTCAATCCCAAATTTGTGAAAGAAATCGACATATAAGGCCCCCAATGAAAAAATGGCGGCAAGGGCAAATGTGTTTTTGAGCCTGAGCGGAGAGAGCAGGTAGATCGAAAATGGGATAATAACATCAAATGATGTGGACAGGTAATTGGCGGGGCGCGTCAAGTTGACCAACAGTATGAAAAGGATGGTGAACAGGATCCAGCCGAGCGACAGGCGGTCGTAGTTCCTCACCCTGCCTGTCCTGTGCAACACCACCCCCACCACGGCTGTGACCAGTACATATCCGACACGATACAGCACCATGAGCGTGAATAAACGCGGATCGTCTTTGAACAGAACGGCATCCACCCGCAACATGAGCAAAATACTGAGGCTGATGATGATCATGTACAGGATGCTCTGCGAAATATCGGCTTTTAAATGAGCAGCGCGATAGTCCCCTTCCAGGTTACCCAGATCAGTCTGGATTTTGCCGAAGATCCTGTTAAACAACTTGCCCTTGTTGAAACTCATCTCCCCGAATGATAACTCATTCCCGCCCACGCTGCTCAACAAAATGGAAAAGTGCCACCAAGGGGCCATGACTCAGGGTGATACAATACGGACCGGAAATATCATTCGGAGGAAACATGTCCACCCAGATAGACGAACTTGTCAAAATGCGCGATATTGAAACACTCCACGAACTCATGACTGAGGACGAAGAGTGGCTGGTCCAACTTGAGGCCGCCGAGGGACTCGTCCAGCTTGGCGACCGCCGCGGCTACGAATTTCTTCTCACGGCAGTCATGAGTGACGATGAGGAGATCCTCGAAGTGGCAAAGGAGATCCTTGACTCCCCTGAATTGACAAGAATGAAGAACGACATTGAAGCCGAGCGTGAACGTGAACATCGCGTTCACATCGAGGCCGCAAAGAAGCGCATCCAGAGCGGAGGAAAGGTCTTCCGTTACAGGATGGCATACCTTCCGGCCGCCGCTCTCATGGGGAATGACCCTCTCCGCAACGAATACCCGGTGCCATCACTTGACGATCACGGCCTCGAAGGCTGGGAGGTGATCACCATCATCCCACAACGACGCTCGATGATGGTCAGCAGTGTGGACGATCACTTCACTGGCGCATATTTCCTGCTCAAAAAGGAAATCCTTCCACAGGAAAGCGCCGATCTGGAAAAAGAATAAATGCGACGATTACTTTCCGTCTGGATTTTCCTCATTCTCCTGCTCTCTGCCTGCGGAGGAAACGCCCCGTCCTCGGGGGAGGCTGATACTGCACTATTAACCTCCACCACCTTTCTGGCGGACATCACACGCAACATCGCCGGTGACCGTGTGACAGTTGAGTCTCTTCTCCCCATTGGCGCAGATCCTCATTCCTATCAACCGACTCCACAGGATGTGGCGAAGATCGCGGACAGCAAACTGCTCATCATCAATGGCGCAGACTATGAACACTTCATCGAGTCTTTGTTGGAAAATGCCGGGGGCGAGAGAAATGTCGTTGAGGCATCAGCAGGCATAAGTCCAAGAACAGACGCGGAGAGCGGGTATGGCGTTGATCCGCACATGTGGCTCGATCCGAACAATGTCATCATCTACGTTAAAAACATTCGTGACGGACTCACGCATTTTGACCCCGAAAGTGCGGCGGTTTATCAGTCGAACGCGGACGCGTACATCGCGGAACTGAAGGACCTTGATGCATGGATCGTCGAGCAGGTTTCGCAAATCCCGCGGGAAAAGCGTTTGCTTGTGACCAATCACGAAGCGCTGGGATATTTTGCCGAACGATACGGCTTTACGGTTACAGGCACGGTAGTTGAAAGTTTCAGTTCGGGTGCGTCGCCATCTGCAGGGCAAATGGCAGGTTTGATCGACCAGATCAAGTCAAGCGGCGCACCTGCCATCTTTTTGGACGCTTCGGATAGTGAAACACTCGCAAAACAAATTGCCGACGAAACCGGCGTAAGAGTCGTGACGGACCTGCATCTTGAGTCATTGACCGACGGCGCTCCCGCCGCGACGTATATTGATATGATGAGACACAACGTGACACTGATCGTTGAGGCGTTGAAATAACCAACTACGTCATTGCGAGGAGGATGATCTTCCCGGCGAAGCAATCCCAATCACAATGTGGAGATTGCTTCAACCTATCGGGCTCGCAATGACAGGATGATTTTATGTACCCGCATACCCACCACCAATCCGACCAACCCATCTTGGATGTGGCAAATATCACCGTCCGCTATAACGGACGCGTTGCACTCGAGAATGTCACATTCCATCTGCACGAAGGCGAACGTATCGCGGTCGTTGGACCGAACGGCGCAGGAAAAAGCACACTGTTCAAAGTTGTGGCGGGTGTATTACAACCTAACTCTGGAGAGGTGAACATCTATGGTTCGCGTCCGCGCGGACATGTCTGCATCGGCTACATCCCGCAACGCTCGCAAGTGGACTGGAATTTCCCTGTCACGGTTGCCGATGTAGTCATGATGGGACGCTCCGCGAAACTCGGTCCGCTGAACTGGCCCCACAAAAGGGACTGGGAACACGTCCACCACGCGCTCGAAACCGTCGACCTTTCCAACCTTGCCACGCGCCAGATCGGTCAACTCTCCGGCGGACAACAGCAACGAATGTTCATCGCGCGCGCCCTCGCACAGGAAGCCGAACTGATGTTGATGGACGAGCCGTTGACAGGTTTGGACACACCGTCGCAGGATGGCATTTTAGATTTACTGGATCGCCTCAAGAAGGAAAAAGTAACCGTCATGGTCGCCACACATGACCTCGACCAGGCCGCGACACACTTCGACCGCATCATGCTGCTCAATCATCAACTGGTTGCATTCGGTCAACCGGGCGAAGTCTTGCACACGGATAATTTGTTGAAAGCCTATGGCGGAAAGCTCAAACCAGTTGACGGACAGACCATCCTAAGCATGGACGACTGTTGCGATGAAGGGGAACATGACCACGTTCATTAACTTTCTGCTTCAACCTCTCTCCTATGAGTTTATGCAGCGCGGAATGATCGCCGCAGTCCTCGCTGGCATTGTGTGCGCGGTCGTTGGCACATACATTGTCTTGCGCGGCATGGCATTTTTCGGCGATGCGCTTGCCCACACAATACTACCCGGCATCGCATTGGGATATCTCGTCAGCGGCGGGGCGCGCGATGTTCTGTTCTGGTGGGCGTTGGGGACAGCCATCATTGCCGCGCTGGGTATCGGCGCGATCAGCAAGAATGCAGAAATCAAAGAAGACACCGCCATTGGCATCATCTTCGCAGGGATGTTCGCACTCGGTATTGCATTGATCTCCACCGTCAAAAGCTACGCCGTGGACCTGACCCACTTCCTCTTCGGGGATGTGCTCAGCGTTTCATCCCAAAGCCTGTGGCTGATCCTGATCTTCGGCGGACTCGTCCTCCTGGCTGTTTTCGCGTTCTACAAGGAATTCATGACGCTTTCCTTTGACCCCATCCTCGCCACCACACTGCGACTCCCTGTTGGCTTCCTCAACAACCTTCTGCTCACCCTGATTGCCGTAACTGTCGCGGTCTCGCTTCAAACAGTCGGTGTGGCATTGATGGTCGCCATGCTCGTCACTCCCGCGGCGACCGCGTACCTGCTTACACATCGTCTCTCCACGATGATGGTCCTGGCGGCAGTCTTCGCCTCACTTTCAGGCGTAATTGGCTTGTACCTGTCGTTTTACTTGAGCATCGCCTCCGGCGCGGCAGTCGTGTTGACCGCGACCGTGTTCTTTATGGTGGCATTTGTGTGGAAAAAGGCGGGGGAATATAACTCATTGTTCAACCGGCATTTTTAACCAACCGCCCCAAGTACACTTCACGAAAACTCCCATCCCTACACCTACACAGCAGGCCGATGATAATACTTACAATGAGTTCGATGAATTCGTTGGTCATTTGTGCAGTTGCGATCTGCGAGAGGTATTGACCAAGCAGACCTGCAAGTATCATTAATATGGCCATGTCTTATGGGTTGATTA
Organism: Anaerolineales bacterium; assembly: GCA_035466615.1. Lineage (GTDB taxonomy): Bacteria > Chloroflexota > Anaerolineae > Anaerolineales > Villigracilaceae > Defluviilinea. Next base: position 14,588 of record DATIUT010000099.1, read on the forward strand.
TGTTGTTGGTCCTTTGGTGACACTTCACGTTAAATTCGATTATAGTTAACTCATGTCCTTGCGCACTCGACTGACGATTTTCCTGTTCCTTTTTGGGACCGTCGTGGTGACAAATATCCTGGCGCTTTTATATTTGGCGCGTTCGGTTGTGGTCTCACTGGATTCCATCGAAAGCATCCGTCAGAGACAATTACTGACGGTACAGATGAATGCCCATTTGAGAGATTCTGAGGCGGCACTCTACCGCTATCAGATTATCGGCGAGGCGGGGTTCAAGTCTCAGTTTGCCGAACAGTTGAATAACTTTGATGTTGATCTGGAACAATATCACTTACTGGCTACAGATTCCCAAGAGCAAAGCTGGTATAGCACACTGAAAACAACCCATGACCAGGCACAACGAACGGGAAATGAATTGATTGCTCTGCGTGACCAACAAACCAATGACCTGCAAACCTTTTTGGACCGCCAGGCGCAACTGACTGGTTTATTGCTCGATCTTGCAAAACCTGACCGCCTGGGTGATGAGGCTTTTCAAGCCAGTATCTCGGCCATGCAAGACGCCTCTCAAGCCATGCTTTCCGCTGTCACAGGATATATTGCATCCCCGGATGAGACCAAGCGCGTCCGTTTTACGGATGTGGCTGTCAATTTTCGCCAAGCGGTAAATGACTTTTCGTCTCTGGCAGAAACGGATGCAGAAAAGGTGTTGGCTCAGGAACTCACGAATATTTTCAGCCAATTGCAAACACTTGGCTCACGACTCATTGGCCAGCGCGATTTACAGCAATCCCTGTATGCCAACTTCACCACAATCATATTCAATGCTGGCCAGCAAACGATTGTGGGACGGATCGAGCCGCATGAAGCCATAAAGGTCACCAGCGAACAGAAAAAATTGCTACAGGCGGTCAAAAATGCCATTCTAATCAGCATCCTTGTGACTGTGTTTATTTCAGCTTTTACGATCGTCTCTATGGTTTATCTTACCCGCCAGGTCAACACACGTGTGGGTGCCCTATTGCTGGGCGCGGAACGAGTGGCCGCTGGAAATCTGCGTTATCCTGTTGAAATATCGGGAACGGATGAATTTGGACTCCTGGCCGCCTCCTTCAACAAAATGATGAACGAACTTGCCAGCCGCGAGGAGCGTTTGCGGGCATTAATCGGGAAAATGGCCCAAATCCAAGATGAGGAACGCCGACTTATCGGCTTGGACCTTCATGATGGTTTGACGCAATTGATTATCTCCGCCAATATGCACCTCAATACCCTGAATGCATTGATTGGCTCCAAACTGGACTCGGAAGCGACGCGGGAACTGGATGTTGGACGGACTCTTGTTAGGCAATCAATTGATGAGGCCCGCAAGGTGATTGCTGAACTTCGCCCTACTGTGATCGAAGATTTCGGATTGGAGGAGGGCCTGCATCGTTATGTAACAGATATTTGCGAGAGTAATAATTGGTCACACGAAATCATTATGGATTTTGGCGATTTGGAAATTTCTCCAGCAGTACAGGCTGCGCTTTTCCGTATTGTCCAGGAAGCCATGACCAATATCAGCAAGCATGCCAGGGCATCACGGGTGCGGGTATTGTTTCAGGCGCAGGATGAATACCTGTTCCTGCGTGTACAGGACTGGGGACAGGGTTTCGATCCGAATGCGTTTATGGATGATATGAGTCATCTCGGGCTGGTCTCCATGCAAGAGCGGGTAGAGATGTTGGGCGGCAATTTTCAAATCCAAAGTAAAAAAGGGGAAGGGACAACAGTTAATGTTATCATCCCGCTGATTGCGCTGATGGCGAGGAATGAAAATGTCACAAAGTGAAATCACGTTAATTATCGCAGATGATCATCCCATGGTGCGGACAGGGCTGCGCAGTATGCTCAGCGCATCAAGGATAAAAATCCTTGGCGAGGCCGGTAACGGGGACGAGGCTCTCGAGCTGGTCCGGAAACTCAGGCCACAGGTAGTATTGATGGACATCCGCATGCCGGGCATGGACGGTATACAGGCCCTGGAAGTGATCAAGTTGGAAAAGCTGCCCAGTCGCGTGATTATGGTGACGACTTACCGCTCCACATCGTACTTATTACGTTCACTCTCAGTGGGTGCGGCTGGATTTGTGCTTAAGGATATTTCTCGCGAGGAATTATTAGCCGCGATTTACTCAGTGGCGGATGGCACATCGCTGGTCGACAGCCAGTTTTTGCAGGATGTACTGCGCTCGCTTGAACAGAATGAACCTGAATCGGTTGTTAACAATGAGCCAATGATAGATTCGCTAACAGCGCGCGAGATGGACATCTTGAAATTAATGGTTGAGGGATTAACCAACCAGGCCATTGGGGATGTACTTGGCCTGAGTGCTGGAACGGTCAAGGGCTATGCCCAAACGGTCATGCACAAACTTGGTACAAACGATCGCACCCAGGCGGCGGTCAAGGCGATTCGGATGGGGTTGGTGAAGTAGGATAATTTCAAATATTCGAAGAATATTTTTGGCTAGCAGTTTGTCGGGGAGGGTATCTGGTAAACTGGAAATATGAGTCGAAAATTTAAAAGACCGGATTATGAAGCGACGTTGCAAAGTGCCGATTGTATTGAAAGACGCACTGCCAGCCAATCATTTGGCGCGATTTGTGGTGGACATGATTGTGCAACTTGACCTGAGTAAAATATAGGCAGGGTATGTGACGCAGGCGACGGAAGGTTTTTCGGGGGAAAAGTCGAGATGGGTGAACTGGTCACGCGCGAGCCAAGCGCAGAACCGGCTCATATTTTCTTAACAACTCGCTGTCTTGCATCATC
>DATIUT010000100.1:0-3342 GCA_035466615.1 Anaerolineales bacterium
AACGCTTGCCCAGCCTGTGCCCCACGGCGTTGACTCAGGAATGGTCAAGCCTCCCATTGCATGAAGCACGATATGCGATTGGATGCCATAACGACGGAACGCCAGTGCATGTCCCAGTTCGTGGACGAGGATGGATACGAACACAACAAGAATCCAGATCGGGATCTCGACCAAGGCGCCGGAAGACCCAAGCAGGAGAGCTATCAGCCAGAATAATGGATGCACACGAACAGGAATGCCAGCAATGGAAAAACGAAGGTCGTATTGCGTAGGTGGAGGGGTTTGGGTGAGTAACATGGTTTCCTAATTTCCCAGAACGGCTTTTCTCAAATTGACATCGAATGGTGGATATACCACGCCGTTCTCGGTCACAATGGCGGTGACCAGACGATTCGGAGTGACATCAAAAGCGATATTGCGGGCTTTGGCATTTTTCGGTGCGACGCGCTCACCCATGAACTCCAAGCCAAGCACCTCTTGTGGATTGCGTTCCTCAATGGGAATCAGGTCACCATGCGCGAGGGAGAGGTCAATGGTGGAGGTGGGGACAACGGGATAGAACGGCACGTCATTGTCGTGCGCGGCGAGGGCAAGCATGTAAGTGCCGATCTTGTTCGCCACGTCCCCGTTGGCGGCAGTGCGGTCGGACCCGACAAAGCATTTCTGCACTTTACCTGCCTTGAGGAAATATCCCGCGGTGTTGTCGCTGATGATCTCATAGGGAATGCCGTATTGTCCGAGTTCCCAGGCGGTAAGACGCGCACCCTGCAAGCGCGGACGGGTCTCGTCAACGAGCACATGAATCTTCTTTCCCTGTTCATACGCGGTGCGGATGGCCCCGAGCGCGGTGCCCCAATCCACTGTGGCGAGGGCGCCGGTGTTGCAGTGATGGATGATGGTGTCACCGTCGTTGATCAATGCCGCGCCGTGCTCCGCCATGCGTTTGTTGATCGCCACATCCTCGTCGGCGATACGTTGGGCTTCGCCCAAGACCAGTTGGCGGACTTCGTCTGCGCTTTTTTCATCCTTTAGCCTGCCCACCACATCCATGACTCTATCCACCGCCCAAGCCAGATTGACCGCGGTCGGACGCGCAGCTTTCAGGGTGTTCGACGCGGCCTGTAGATCGGCAAGCAGGCCGTCGGTCGATAATGAAGCGGATTCGAATCCCGCGAGCGCCAGCCCAAACCCAGCGGCGGCTCCAATGGCGGGCGCACCGCGTACCACCATATCCGTGATCGCGCGCGCGACGGATTTGTGATCCTTGCAGGAAAGGACTTCGAAGCGGCCAGGCAGGATGCGCTGGTCTATCATCTTGAGTTGGCTGTCTTCCCAGAATACGGTCCTCATGGGTTTTATTTTACATCATGTGCGCAAATCAAGACAAAAATCACATGACTTGTACAGGATTGTATGCAATAATTGGGGATGAAATTCCGTAGCGAACCTGGATAAGGAGGTGTGTATGTCTGAAGAACTTTTAAAAGCGATGGCGCAAAGCATCATTGACGGGGAGGCTGACGTTGCCGCAGACCTGGCAAAACAGGCGGTTGATGCAGGGATGGATCCGCTGGACGCCATCACGAAGGGATATATTGTGGGAGTGAACAATGTGGGCGATAGTTTCGCCTGCGGCAATGTGTTTTTGCCCGAACTGGTAATGGCAGGCGAGGCGATGAAAGCCGCGATCGCCGTGCTGGAACCCGAACTCAAGAAGAAGGGCGCATCACGCGAGATTCTCGGCAAGGTCGTACTGGCGACCGTGGAAGGCGACATCCATGAGATCGGCAAATCGCTGGTCGGCACAATGCTCAACGCGGCCGGCTTCGAAGTGTATGACCTGGGAGTCAATGTTCCCGCAGACAAAATCATCGCAAAAGTGGAAGAGGTGGGTGCGGACCTCGTCGGCTTGAGCGCACTGCTCACCACAACCATGGTCAGGCAGAAGGAAGTCATCGAAGCGATGGACAAAAAAGGTTTGCGCAATAAAACCCGGGTGATGGTCGGCGGCGCGCCCGTGACAGGCGACTGGGTGCAGAAGATCGAAGCAGACGGTTACAGCGAAGACGCCATCGGCGCGGTCAGTACTGCAAAGAAATTGATGAAGGAATAAATTCCCGCTCCCGAAAAGCATCGGGACGATTTGAGCGGAGTGAGTGCTGGTTGAGTAGCTCTGGGGCTTGTTGCGAAGGGCGTATCGAGACCAGACAAACGCAGTCGAAGCACATGTTGCCGATGGTCCCGATATGGGCGGGAAAAGCATCCGCCCTGCTCGACCAGCGGCTTGAGGATAATTTATGAAAACAATCATAAAAAGCAAAACTAAAAAAGCAGAAATCAGCACGGACGGTCCCTTTGTGGTGATCGGCGAAAAGATCAACCCCACAGGGCGCAAGAAACTTGCCGCGGCGTTGCAGGAGGAGAATTACGATTACGTCCGCGACCTGGCGAAGAAACAGATCGAAGCGGGCGCGGACATTCTCGACGTCAACGTTGGCATGGCCGGCACGGACGATGAAGTATTCCTTCCCAAGATCGTGAAAATCCTTGTGGAGGAGTTCGATATTCCGCTGTGTCTCGATACGCCAAACCCAAAGGCGCTGGCGGCGGCATTGCCTCTTGTGCCGGGACGGGCGTTGGTCAACTCGGTGAATGGCGAGGACAAGTCGCTTGAGGCGGTTCTACCAATTGTCAAGGAACATAACGCGGCGGTCATCGGCTTGACCATCGGTGAAGGCGGGATTTCCAACGACCCTGAAAAACGACTCGATGCGGCACGGAAGATCATCGAACGCGCCGCAAAAATCGGCATCCCCATGGAAGACATCGTCATTGACCCGCTCGTCATGACCGTCGGCGCGGACAGCAACGCCGGGCTGGTTACATTGACCACCATCGAGATGGTGCGGCGCGAGTTCGGCGTCAATGTCAATCTCGGCGCGAGCAACGTCTCGTTTGGCTTGCCGGAGCGCGACGTGATCAACCAGGCTTTCCTGGCGCTTGCCATGGGCGCGGGCGCGACCTGCGCCATCACCGACCCGATGAAGTACAGTCTCACCATCAAAGCCATTGACCTCCTGCGCGGACGGGATCAAGGCATGAAGTATTTGAAATATTACAGGGCGCACGCGCCGGAGAAGATGGCATAGATTACCAAGCAAGCGGAGACTGCTAATTCGCTTTCAAGATTATTTCGCAAAAGATGCCGGTGATTTACACCGGCATCTTTACTTATTCACATCTGATTGGCTAAATTGAATAGTGCGTATTATGGGGATTACAATGAGTTGGCAGGTTTACCCAGTGGGCACACAATGATCTTTAGTAGGTGTCAGTTTTTCG
>DATIUT010000101.1:0-2857 GCA_035466615.1 Anaerolineales bacterium
CCCTGAAGGGTGGATGGCGGATAAAGCATAATGGGAATGAATTGCAGGAAATAAATCGGTGCAAACTTCAGCTTGTTTGACATTTCTGTCTCCTGTGAATAATTGAATGCCGGACTATTATATCAACATGTGGGGTCAGACATAGCTTTGTTTTTTATGTATTTTTTATGAATTTTCGGGCGTTTGGGGAGGTGGTTCAATCCCAAATTTCTGCATGACTCTTGTTTTGCTTTCTCACGCTTCGTAAACAATTTGACCATCAAAAATGGTCATCATCGGCTTGGTATCGTAAATTTCCATCGGGTCAATGGTGAAAATATCCCGGTCCAACACAACTAGATCAGCCAGTTTGCCCGGACTTATACTGCCTAGGTCTGCCTGGCATCCGGAAGCAACCGCCGCACCCATTGAATAAGCCCACACAGCCTGATTGACGGTAACACATTGGTTTGGATACCATCCTTCCTCAGGGGTGCCATCGCGGCGCCGGCGGGTGACAGCGGCATGAATACCCCAGAATGGATTGGGGTCCGAGACCGGGCAATCAGAATTGAACGTGAGCTGAATACCAGAATCCCACATGGACCGGTATTGGTAGGCAAGTCGGGAACGACTGCCGATGGTTGGCTCCATCATGGGAATATCGTCCGTGACTGATATGGGTTGGACCGAGGCGACGATGTTCAATCTGGACATACGCACCAAATCTTCCGGCTGAATGATTTGGACGTGTTCAATTCGATGTGGAGCGAATAGGGAGGTGGTGGTGAGATTGGAATCGGATGCCTGCAATTCTTCGAAAACCTCGATCAACTCGCGGTTGGCGCGGTCACCAATGGCGTGAACTGCCACTGCCAGACCCGCTGCCTGCGCCCGATGAATGGCATTGGCGATATCCTGGATTGGGGTAAGTTGCAGGCCGTTGCTGTTGGTGCCTTCGTAGGGTTCGAGCAGCCATGCCGTGCGGGGACCCTGAGCTCCGTCGGCAAAGTACTTGACATGACCGATGCGGAAATGGTTGTCGCCAAAGCCCGTCCGCAATCCTGCTGAAATGATCTCGTCCAGGCGATTCCCGGGTAGATTCATCCACACTCTTAGTTGAATCTCGTTCGCGGCGTGCAGTCGTTGCCAGATGTGAAATGCGGCGGGATATTCCGGGGCGTCCATCAAGCGCTGGTCGTGGACACTGGTTAATCCCAGACTATGGAAAATCTTGAAGCCCTCTTTGAAGGCTTCTGCGGCCTCCGCTTCATCAGTTGGAGGAATAACCTCTGTCACAAGATTCATGGCGAGATCCCGTAAAATGCCGGTTGGATTTCCGGAAGTGTCTCGATCAATTACACCCTGTGGGGGGTCCTGCGTTTTGTTGGTGATACCGGCAATTTGCAAAGCCTGTGAATTGGCTACCGCCATGTGGAGACTGCTGTGATACAGGATCACCGGATGATCCATACTAACCCGATCCAGTTCTTCCCGAGTGGGGGTGCGGCCATCAGCCCATCCTGCATGATTCCAGCCCTGCCCACAAATCCAGCGCTGTGAAGTGGTTGAACGGGCAGTTTTTTCCAACTGATCCAACAGATCCTTCAAAGACTGTGTATTTTCAAGCCGCAACTGCTTGAGGCCAAGTGCCCAATTGTAGTAATGCACATGTGAATCTGCCAGCCCAGGAATAATTCGGCGACCTTCCAGGTCAATGACCCGAATACCGGTTTGTGCCAGGGCACGGATTTCATCGTCAGACCCCACCGCGATGAAACGTCCGTCACGCATGACCAATGCAGAAGCCTCTGGGCGAGTCGGATCTTGAGTGTTTATTTTACCGTTTATGAGGATAAGGTCGGTCATAATGCCTCACTTTTTCGAATAAGCAACACTTGCTGGAAAAAATTGAACTGACACATTATAAATCCTATCAATGATATGTCAAGCAGTCTTTCATGCACGACCTTTGAGTGGGGCACGGACACGCGGTTCGGCGTTAACTTTGCCGATGATGACTGCTGTTAGCAGGACGAGTCCGTCCTTGACTCTCTTATCTCCAAGTGATAAACTCCCATCGCTGAATTCTATAATTTTATTCTGAAAGGAGGCACATACAAATGAAAAGCATCTCACAATCTGTTGAACTTGTATTGAGCGCGCCTCCTGAAGGTGAAATCTAATCACGGTTTGATCCGTTTCGATTGATATTTTGCCGCAGGCGTGTCTCGCCCTGCGGTTTTTCTTTATTACACGCCGGGCGTTATGATCAACCTGCCGATCAACATCCCATGATCTGGGCAGGGTCTTTCACTCGACAAGGTAATCTGAAAATGAGCAAGAATCAACTCAATAAGTTGTATGAAGAATTGGATGCAACATATGCAGACGATCAAACGTCCACGCCGGGGCGTACCTCCAAGAAGCGTGAATCAAAGCGGCATGAAATGGACGCGCGGTTATTTGTCCGTGCACAGGAGGCGGCGGGTGAATTCAAGTTCACCTACAAAGCCGCCCGCTTCGAGGAAGCCTGGCTATTGGATTCCCTCAACGAGATCGCCGGTCAACAATTGATATCGGATGTGCTTCGTAAAATAAAAGCCGGGAAGGAAGCATCCATTTACCTCTGCCGCTCGGGCTCGTCCATTGATGCCCGTCTTATCGTTGCGAAAGTATATCGTCCCCGCACGTTGCGGAATTTAAAGAACGATGCCCCGTGTTACCGCCGTGAAAGGGCAGTGTCCTAGGCCACTAGACGATAGGGTCGGTAGCTTGTGGGCCCAAAGAGCGCACAAGTATATCCCTTTTTCCCGACCTGTCAAGAAGACTTTCCAAACCGACCCATTCCGCGCCCGCTTCATCATTCTGCCAACTT